>JAJTXO010000169.1 GCA_021463315.1 Caldilineales bacterium
GTGTTGTCGCCGGTGCGCCGGGTGTCGATGCGCAGCGCGCCGTCCATCACCAGCGTCGCGGCCAGCACGTCCTGCCCCTCCTCGCGCAGGATCGGGATCGACTCGCCGGTCAGCTTCTGCTGGTCCACCAGCCCCACGCCGCTGAGCACCACCCCGTCCACCGGGATCTGGTCGCCGGGATAGACCACCACCACGTCCCCCACCTGCACCTCCGCCAGCGGCACCTCCACCTCGACGCCGTCGCGCTCGATGCGCGCGGTGCTGCCCAGCGCGTCCAGCAGGTCCAGGTTGGCGCGCGCCGTGCGCCGCGCGGTCAGGTCGCGGATGATCTCGCCCGACTCGATCAGGCCAATCATCAGCGCCGGCGGGAAGAAGGAGCCAGTGGCGGCCAGCAGGGTGATGGCGGTCGAGTCCAGGAAGTCGACGTTCAGCTTGCGCTCGTGGCGAATGCCCTCCCAGGCGCGCTTGTAGGAGGGAATGGCCGCCGCCAGGATCACGCCACCCAGCAGCACAGGCGGCAGCATCAGCCCGGTGACCGAGCCGACGCCCAGGGCCAGCGCCAGCGCGGGCAGCCCAAGCCGTCGCTTGTAGTTGATCTTGAACTCCGACTCGTCGACCTGCGCCGGCTGCTCTTCCACCTCCATGCTGATCGCTGCCGCGTCGCGGATGCAGATGACGATGTTCTCCAGCACATCGGACGCCGGGCGCTCGTCCGGGTCGTAGAGCACCACCAGCGACTGCGCCTTGGGATTCATGCGCACGGTGAACGCCGAGCTGCTGGCCATGATGCGATATTGCAAGCGCTCGCCGTACTCCGGATCGCTGGCCAGCCGCGGGATCACCAGACGCAGGCGCCCCTTGATCCAGTGCTTCACCTGGAACTGAACGCGCGTTTCGCCGTCTGCTCCGGTCACGCCGATGACGCCGATGGAGCCGTCGGTCGAGGGGACGACCAGCGGGCCGCTGGCCTTCGCTCCCGCGCCGTTGCTGCCGGCCGGTTTGCGGCTAAAGCGATTCAAGCCTGCTTTGATGCGTGTGCGCGTTGGCTTTGGGTTGTTCTTGGTTGATTTGGCGGTGGTCATGTTGGTCTGCTCTTTGCTGTCAGCGGGTTCAGCTTTCAGCCGCAACGCGCTGTCTGCCGGGATGGAAGGGGCGCAGGCTGTTGAGGGAGGCCAGCACCCAGGAACCGTTGTTGATGAGCATGGGCGCGGCCGGCGGCAGCACGGCCAGCGCGCCGTAGCCGATGGCGCCCACGTTGACGGCGGTGACGATGGCCATGTCCTGGCGCAGCAGGCGCGTCGTGTGGCGGGCCAGCTCGACGGCCGTGGCCAGATCGGCCAGGCCGTTGTGCAGGAGGATGTCGGCGCTCTCGCGCGCCAGCAGGCCGGCGCTGCCCAGGGCAATGGCCACGTCGGCCTGCGCCATGGCTGCCACGTCGTTCATCCCAGCACCCAGCACCGCCACGCGACGCCCTTCTGCTTGCAACGCCTGCACAGCTCCCAGCTTCTGCTGCGGCGTCAGCTCGCCATAGGCGTGGGGCGCCGCGCCGTTGGCGCCGGTCGCCGATCCGTTGCCGTTGCTTGCCAGCAGCCGGGGCTCCAGACCCAGGCCAGCCAGGCTTTCGATGGCATCCGGCGCGCTGTGCCACAGCGCGCTGCGATCCATCAGCAGCGTGTCGGCCAGCGCCAGTTGTTCCAGACCGCGGCCGTTGCGGATCTGAATGCCCCGTTGCGCGGCCTGGCGGCGGGCGACGAAATAGGCCAGCGGCGACGACACGCGCATCCCTGTGCCCAGATCCATGTTGACGATGCCGGTGGCGCGCACCAGGCTGCCCGTCGCGGCATAGACCGCGCCGCCCATCAGCAGCGTCGGCACAACGGCCCAGTTGCCCACCATGCGGGCGTAGTTGCTGATGCGCCGATCGCGCTGCGGCGCGGCCTCCAGCGCGGTCATCGCTTGCCCGACAGCGGTGGCGTGGCCGGTCTGCTGCGCCAGCACGACCAGCCGGCCATCCAGCAGCCGGCTGCCTGCCCAGACCAGGTCGCCGGCGCTGCACGGCGTCGGCCAGCGGTCGCCGGTCAGCCTCTGCTGGTCCACCAGCGCCTGTCCGTGCAGCACCAGGCCGTCTACCGGGACCACATCGCCCGCGCCCAGCGTCAGCTCGTCGCCCGACGACAGCTCGGCCCACGAGCGTCGCACCGGTCCGACGGCGCTGGCAACCTGCACCTGCTGCTCCGGCGGCAGCAGCCGGTCCAGGGTCAACGGCCGGCGGCGGCCGGCCGACCAATCGCGCGCCGCCTGGCCCCCCTCGATGATGCCGACGATGACGGCTGGCGCCAAAAAGCTGGCTTGCGCGGTCATCAGGGTGATGGTGGTGGCGTCCAGCACCTCCACGGTCAGGCGGCGCTCGCTGCGCCACCCCTCCACGGCGCGGACGAAGATCGGCCGCGCCGCCAGCAGCACCAGGCCGCCCATCAGCAGCGGCGGCACAGCCAGGCCGGCCGCCATGCCGGCGCTCAGGCCAAGGCTGGCCGCCGGCAGCGCCATGCGCGTCGCCAGCTCCACGGGCGGCGGGCCCTCCGGTTCATCGCCGGAAGCCACGCGGTGCATCTGGTGTACCTGGTCGGTGCCGGCCGCGGCGCGGATGCACTCGACAACCTGCGGCAGGATGGCTGCCTGGCGGCGGGCGTCCAACGTCCTGTAGCGATAGCTGACCACCAGCGAGCGCGAGGCAGCGCTGACGCGCGCTTGGCTGACGTCGGGCAGCGCCAGCGCGGCTTCAGCCAGCCGCTGGGCGAACTTGGCGTCATGCTCCAGCCGCGGGATGGTCAGGCGGATGCGTCCCGGCGTCTGGTGGGCGATCTCATACAGCACCGAGCGCGCGTGGGTCGTCCTGACGGGAGCCGCCGCGGCTGGGGCCGGCGCGCCGTTGGTCGCCGGAACCGCCGGCCAGGGGTGGTGCAGCGCCTCGTTCGTCGCGCCGTGGGCCGTTGGTTGGGCCGCGTCGCCCGGCTTGTCCGCTGCGCCGTTGCCGACCAGGCTGCGCAGGCTGAAGTCGTCGGGCAGGGCGTCGGGCAGGGGAATGAAGCGGCCAAAGCGCGTCTTCTTGGCCAGCAACAGCCCAACCATGGTGGGCGAAAAGGTGGCGTAGACGCGCGTCAGACGCACGGCAGACCTGTAGAACTGGCCCTCCTGGTCGATGGCCAGCAGGCCCAGCCCGTTGCGGCTGGTCGGGGGCTTGGCGGTCATGGACGCGCTCCTGGCCGCATCAGCGGCCGCAGCGAGTTGGCGCCGGCCGCCAGCGCTGCGCCGTCGCTGATCAGCGACGCGCCCACCGGGCTGAGCAGGCCCAGGAAGGCCAGGCCCAGGCCGATGGTGTTGGGCAGGCGGATGATGGTCCAGTTCTGGCGGATCAGGCCGACCCCGTGGCGCGCGATGTCCAGCGCATGGGCCAGCTTGCCCAGGTCGCCCTGCAGGATGACCACATCGGCCGCCTCCTGCGCCAGAGCCGCGCCGCCGTTGACCGCGATGCCCACATCGGCCGCGGCCAGCGCCGGCGAGTCGTTGATGCCGTCGCCCACCACGGCCACGGTGTAGCCCTGGGCCTGCAGCGCCTGCACAGCCGCCAGCTTGTCGGCGGGCAGCGCCTCGGCCGCCACCCGTTCGATGCCCAACTGCCGGGCCACGGCCAGGGCGACGGGGGCGCGGTCGCCGGTCAACATGACGATCTTCTTGATCCCCTGCCCTCGCAGGCGCTGCACCACGGCAGCCGCCTCAGGCCGGATGGGGTCGGTCAGCCCCAGCACGCCAGCCAGCCGGCCGTCGACGCCGATGCAGAGGGGCGAGGCCGCCGCGCCTTCGATCCGCCGCAGCGCCTCCTCGGCTCGCTGGTCGAAGGCGATGTTCTGCGCCTCCAGGTAGCGCCGGCTGCCAGCGCGCACCGCCCGGCCATCGACCATGGCAAAGACGCCGTGGCCGATCTGATACTCGAAATCGCTGCGCGGCGGGACGATCAGCCCGCGCTGGCTGGCCGCTCGCACCACAGCCTCGGCCACGGGATGGGTCAGGAAGCTTTCGGCGGAGGCCGCCAGCGCCAGGAGCTCGTCCAGGCTGTGTTCCGGGCTGAGAGACACAGCGCCGACGACATCGGGGCTGCCCACGGTCAGCGTGCCGGTCTTGTCGAAGACCAGCGCGTCGACCGCGGCCAGTTGCTCCACGTGGCGGCCGCCGCGGATCAGGATGCCCTGGCGCGCGGCGCTGGTGATGGTGCTCATGACGGCCGTGGGCGCGGAGACCCGGAAGCCGGCCGCGTAGTCGATGACCAGCATGGCGATGGCCTGGGTGTAGTTGCCCAGCAGCGCCATGACGCCGGCGCCCAGGAAGCTGAAGGGAACCAGCCGGTTGGCCCAGCGCTCGGCATAGTCCTGGGCGCGCGTGTCGAAGACGGGCGCGTTCTCCACCATGTGAACGATCTGCGCGGCCTGGGTGTCCTGGCCGACGCGCAGCGCGCGCACCTGCAGCTCGCCCTCGGCTACCACGGTCGCGGCCAGCACCGGGTCGTCCGGCCCCTTCTCCACCGGCATCGACTCGCCGGTCAGCGCGCGTTGATCGACCATGGCCTTGCCGGCCAGCACGACGCCGTCCACCGGGATGCGGTCGCCGGGGAAGACGAAAACCCTCTCGCCCACCGTCACCTCCCTGGCCGGGATGGAGACGATCTGCCCGTCGCGCTGGACCCACGCCAGGTCGGACACGAAGTCCAGCACGTCGCTCAGCGCCCTGCGCGCGTGCTCGCGGGTGCTGGCGCGAATCCATTCGCCGCTGGCCAGCAGGATGTTGAGCAGCGCCGCTTGCCAGACCACGCCGGTGGCCGCCAGCAGGACGATGGCGGTGGCATCCAGGGTGTCCACCGTCAGCCGGCGCTCCTCCACCAGGGAATGGCGCGCCTTGCGGAAGATCGACAGGCTGCTGACGGCCAGCAGGCCAACGGCTATCGGCGTCGCGGCCGGCCCGGCCAGCAGGCTGAGGGCCAGGGCAGAGCCAGCCAGGGCCACCTCCCGCCGGGAGGCGGCCGTCAGCTCCTGTCCCTCCCCGTCTGTGGCAGGGCGGCTGGCCAGGAAGCGTTCCAGGTCGCTGTCGTCCGGGTTGAAGGCTCGCACCAGTGCTTGCAGCGCGGCGCCGTTCCAGATCGCGGGATCGTGCTCGACGACGATGCTGGCCGCCGGCGCGTTGAGGCGCACGCGGTGGACCCCCGGTTGGCCCTGCAGGAAGTCGACCAGCAGGCCGGCCAGGTCGTCGCACGTGCGCGCGACCGGCGTCACCAGCCGCGTGCGGCCGGCGATGGCATGGGCACAGGTGCAGTCCTGGTAGGGGAATGGGAATGCCTGGCCGCGGCCCTCGACCTCCCCGGGCAGGCTGGGCGCCGGGAGGACTTCAGCGACCCGCGGAGCGATCCGGCTGCGCAGCGCATCCAGCACCGTCGTCTGCGGGCAGAGCGCCGGGTCGAAGAGGATGACGACGCTGCCGGCGGCCGGCCGGAGCTGCACCGCCGTCACCCCCTGGATGCTCATAAAGAGGTCGACCAGGAACTGGCCCATGGTGGGCCTGGCGGCAAGATCAGCAACCTGGAGACGGATCCGACCGGCGGTCAGATGCGCCACCTGACAGGTGACATTCATAGCGGTGGAAGGTGGGTGTGTAGCCGCGGCGGGCTGGCGAATCGGGCGAACGGCGCGGGCAGGGGCAGCCAGTTCAGCAAACTGGCCAGCCGGTGTGCGCGCGAGGACGCCTGCTGCGCCTGTCGTCGGTGAAGGGACAAGACGGCTCCGCCTACCCTTCGTCGGGCAGGGTGATCTCGATGGTTTCGACCGCCGCGGCGCGCGCTTCGGCTTCGGCGGCGCGCTCGGCCTTGGCCTCGGCCACCAGGTCCATCCAGTTCTCCCCGGCGATGGCCACCGCGGTGCGGGTGGCGTCGAAGACGGCGACGCCGCCCGCCACCACCTTCTTGGCGGCTGGGCGCAGGGTAGGCACCAAGGGGGCGGCAACGACGACGGCCGCGCCGGCTATCAGGGCTAGAAACTCCATGGGTGGTTCTCCTTCTCTGGTTCGTGAAACTGTCGGCGGCCAGGACTGGCAGTCCTTCCGAGGACTGCCAGTCCTTCCGTGTGTGGCAGGGCCAGGACTGGCAGTCCTTCGGAGGACTGGCAGTCCTTCCGTGCGTGCCAGGGCCAGGACTGGCAGTCCTTCCGAGGACTGCCAGTCCTTTCGTATGTGCCAGGGCCAGGACTGGCAGTCCTCCGAAGGACTGCCAGTCCTCTCGCCCACGTCTACTAAGATCTGGCGGCGGCCAGGAGGGCTTGCGCCTGTCCCGGCCACGCGCTGGGGTCGGCGATGCGGAAGCGCGGTCCGGCCTGGACGAGGATGGCGTGCAGATCCTCGACCGACGCCGCGGCCAGTTGGTCCACGGCGGCGATGCCGTGATCCTTCAGCACCTGGGCGATCTTCGGCCCGATGCCGTCGATCTGCACCAGGTCGGTGTTGTCGAAGGGCTTGGGAGCCGGCGGCGGCGCGTCGCGCAGCGCCTGCGCCTGCGCCGGCCAGGCGCTGGGATCGATGATGCGGAAGCGCGGCCCGCTCTGGTCCAGCATGGCTTGCAGCGTCTCCACCGGCGTGACGGCCAACTGCGCAAAGGTGGTGATGCCGGCCTCCTGGAGCATGGCGGCGATCTTGGGGCCAACGCCAGCCACGCGCGTCAGGTCATCGGGCGCGGGCGCGGCGTCCAGCGACGGCGCGGGCGCGTCGACCGGGCTGGCGGCTGTGGGAGCGGCGGCCGCGGCTTCGGCAGCGCCGTCCGATGCGGTCGCTTCGGGGGCGGCAGCCTGCGCCATCTCATCGGCCTCCGGATCGTCTGTCCCGGCTGGAGCGTCCTGGTCGGAGCGCAGATGCGCCGCCAGATCGCTGACTTCCTCGGCAATCACCGTTGCCACGGTCATCGTTGCGCCGGCCACCGCGAGACCGCTCTTGACGACGGCCTTGGCCACCGGCCGCAAGCCGGGGACGAAGGGCGCTGCGGCTGCCACGCCGATGCCAACCAGAGCTGCTAGTGCTTCCATGAGAGGGTCTTGCTCCTGTGAACTCGCGCCAAGGACGAAGGTGGTTGTGTCCTGGCAGTCGGCGCGTCCGGCACGTCATGCCGAACGCCCACTGACGACCCAGCCGCAGATCTGGCTGGTCGCATGGGCTCCACACCGAACCCCGTAATCGATACGGACGACCTGATTCTAACGCAGACCGCGGGGCGACACAAGCAGACAGAGTGTGCAAGAAGTATGCATTTGGGGTGGCGGCATGGCCTAATCGCGTATTTGAGCGAAACGCTCGGTTGGCGGGTATACGGCACGAATGCCCCATCTGAACAACTCACCTTGGAGCAAGCGGTGCTTGCCTATCGGGATGAATGGTTGATTGAGCGTGGGTTTCATCGCTTGAAGGGTGCATCGTTGTCGTTAGATCCCTTGTTCGTCCAGCGAGTGACCCCGTTGACAGCCCTACAGATCCGCATCTTGGAACTGCTGGGACTGCCGCCAACCGTCTACACCAACCTGACTAAATTGTGAAAAGGCCAGTAC
>JAJTXO010000017.1 GCA_021463315.1 Caldilineales bacterium
CCCGGCAAAGGCGGTGAACTGGCAGCGCGGCTGGATGTGCGTGTCCTGGCCGATGCTCACCTGGCCGCCTGGCCCCGTCTCGACGATGCAGCCGCGGTAGAGATGCACCCGCTCGGCCAGATGCACCGGCCCGCCGCCGGGATGCTGAAAGAGCACCACATCCTCGTCGATGAAGCAGCCCGCAGCCAGTTGGATACCCTCGCCGTGCAGGGTTGCGCCCGGCGCCACGTAGCCCAGCGGCCCATAGCGGGCCAGGCCGCGCCGCGCCTTGTAGGGGGGCTGCCCCCAGCCGGCCAGGCGCATGGCCAGCCAGCCCCAGCGCCCCAGGCTGCTGCGGCGCATCCAGAATCTCGACCAGCGCGCGTTCAGTTGCATGGCGTTGCGTCACTCCTCGGCCAGGGCGCGGTAGAAGGCCACAGCTTCGGCCAGCGCCTGCGCCAGGCTGCTCTGGGGCAGCTTCAGTTCGTCGATAGCCCGGCGCGGGTTGGCGGTCAGGCTCAGCGGCCGCGCAGCAGGCCGGCGTTGGGCGGGGGGGATGGACAGCCCGCTGGCCTGCGCCAGCAGCGCCAGAAAGCCCTCCTCGTTCAGGTTGCCGGCCGCGTGGCCCAGAATATAGCGCCGGCCCGGCTGGCCCGCCTGCGCGGCCAGCCGATGGCCCGCGGCGATGTCGGCCACAGGGCAAAGATTCATGCCGCCGCTGGGGAAGCTGGGCCGCCGGCCGGCCAGGAAATCGACGATGCGCTGGCCGGTGGCGGTGGGCCGGCGGTCGCCCGCGCCCACCGGCGCGGTGGGATGCACCACCACCACCGGCAGGCCGCGCTGCGCCCACCACAGCGCCACCGCCTCGCCCAGCCACTTGGAGCGCACGTAGTCGCTGCCGCTGGCCCACAGGTTGAAGGGGCACGTTTCGTCGGCCGGCGCGCCGTCGCGCGGGCGGCCGATCGCGCCGATGGTGCTGGTATGCACGACAATCGGCACGCCTGCGGCCGCCGCGGCCGCCAGCACCGCCTGCGCGCCGCCCACGTTGACCCGGTAGAGCTCGGGCGCGTCGGCCGGCTGGGCGCTGTAGCGCGCGGCCACGTGGAAGAGCGCGTCGCAGCCGTGCAGCCGCTGGCTCCAGCCATCGGGCGTCAGCAGATCGCCCTGCACCCAGGCAACCCCCGGCAGATGCGCCAGCTCCGGCGGCAGCGCAGCCTGCGGCGCGCGGGCCAGTGCGGTCACATGCACGCCGGCTGCGGCCAACTGGCGCACCAGATGGCCGCCGACGAAGCCCGCGCCGCCGGTGACAAAGGCATGGGTCAGGGTGCGATCAGCCATCGCAGGACTCATCCCTGCTTCAGCCGCCGGGCGACGCGGCGCAGCAGGCTGGGGCGCTGGCGCACCGCGTCGTGCAGCCGGCGAATCTGCCCGCTCAGGTCGCTGTCGGCCACCGGCGCCAGGGCGATGCCAGGATACCAGTGGAACGGCTTGGCGTGCAGGCGAATCGGCCGCAGGGTGCGCAGAAAGGCCGCGGTCTGCTCCACCGAGGCCGGCGTCTGGTAGGGCAGGCCGACCAGCACGAACACCCGGCAAACCATGCCCAGTTGCTGGCAGTCCCGCACCACGGCCACCACGCTGGCCAGGTAGTCGGCCGCGGCCCGCTCGTCGGCGATCCGCCCCACCGCTGCCAGCACAGCCGGATCCGCGCTCTCCAGCCCCAGCTTGACGGTGGTGCAGCCGGCCTCGTGCATGGCGCGCAGCAGGCGGCTGTCCAGGTGCTCCGGCCGGCTTTCGCACTCCCAGGTCACGGCGCTCTGTTGGCGGCGCAGCTCCGAGCAGATGGCCAGCACCCGGTTGCGGTCCAGAGCAAAGACAGGATCGCGCAGCATCAGGTGCGACACCTGATGCCGCTGGGCAGTGTGGAGCATCTCCGCAGCCGTGCGGCCGGGGGACTGGCAGCGCAGCCGCGTGCCCTGGCTGGCCACGTAGGGGCAGAAGGCGCAGCCGGCCGGACAGCCGCGGCTGCTCAGCACGCTCAGGAAGGGGTAGCGGTGCTCCTGGCCGTGGAAAAGCTCCCAGGCCGGCATGGGCGCGGCGTCCAGCTCGGCCAGCAGGCCGTCGGTCGTGTAGTGCTCCGGCGCCAGGGTGTAGGGGTTGACCGCGCGGCCGGGCGCCAGGTCGCCGGCCAGCAGCCGGGCCGCGGCCGCGGGCAGCGCCAGCTCCGGCTCTCCCATCAGCAGCACGTCCACCAGATCGCTGAAGGCGTGGTCCACCTGGGCGTAGCTCAGCGCGGGGCCGATGGCCAGCACCCGGGCCAGTGGCTTCTGCTCGCGCAGGCGGTTGAGAAAGGCGCGATCGGCCGCCTGGGTGGCGTAGCTGACCGGCAGCACCAGCAGCTCGCTCTTGGGCAGGCGCGCCAGCAGGGCATCGGCGTCCAGCTTCAGCGCGACCGCGTCCAGGCCCTGCACGCGCCAGCCAGCGTCGCGCAGCACGGCCGCGGCCGTGGCCAGCAGGTGGGGCGGATAGACGAAGGGGTTGGCGGGGTCGCCCAGCGCGCCCATGCCGGCCGAGCCCTCGCGGTTGGCGACCGCGCCGGGCAGGCTGGGCGGGTTGAGGAGAAGGACGCTGTGTGCCATGATCGGGGAGAGTCAGCCCAAGACTTCGGAAGTCGCCGACGGGGTCGAGACTTCCGAAGTCTGCGCAGGTTTGTTCAAAACGAGCTCACAGTCCATAAGACTTCGGAAGTCTTCCCCAATCTATTGAGATGATTCGGTTGCGACACAAAACAAGAGCGGCAGCTTGGACAAGCTGCCGCTTTCAGGCTCCTGCGCCTAGACTCGAACTAGGAACCAACCGGTTAACAGCCGGTTGCTCTGCCGATTGAGCTACGCAGGAATATCGACGATTGTAACGTTCAACGTCTCGGATTATATCCGAAAGCGGGATGCTGTCAAAAACAACGCTATGCAAGATAATCGCGCAGCTTGCGGCTGCGGATGGGATGGCGCAGCTTGCGCAGCGCCTTGGCCTCGATCTGGCGGATGCGCTCGCGGGTCACGCCGAAATACTGGCCCACCTCCTCCAGGGTGTGGCTGGTGCCGTCGCCCAGGCCAAAGCGCATCTCCAGCACCTCTCGCTCTCTGGGGCTGAGCTGATCCAGGATATCCTGCATCTGCTCGCGCAGCAGTTGATGGCTGGCCGCGTCGGCCGGCCCGGGCAGGTTGTCATCCTCGATGAAGTCGCCCAGGTAGCTGTTCTCCTCCTGGCCCACCGGCATGTCCAGCGACATGGGCTCCTGGGAGACGCGGTTGATGCGCTGCACCTTCTGCGCCGCTCGCTGCCAGCGGCGCTGGAGCTCCGGATCCAGCGGCACATGCTCGCGCAGCGCAGCCTCGATGGCCTGCCGGTCCTCCGGCGCCAGCAGATCCGCCTCCAGGGCGATCTCCTCTGGACTCGGATCGCGGCCCAGCTCCTGAGCCAGCCGGCGCTGGATGCGCACCTGGCGGTTGATGCTCTCCACCATGTGAACAGGGATGCGGATGGTGCGCGCCTGGTCGGCGATGGCCCGGCTGATGGCCTGGCGAATCCACCAGGTGGCGTAGGTGCTGAACTTGAAGCCCAGCTCGTGATCGAATTTCTGCACCGCCCGCAGCAGGCCGATGTTGCCTTCCTGGATCAGGTCAGAGAAGTTCATGCCGCGGCCGATGTAGCGCTTGGCGACGCTGACCACCAGGCGCAGGTTGGCGCTGGTCAGGCGCTGCTGGGCGGCATGGCCGCGGCGCACGGCCAAGGCCAGATCGTCGCTGGTGTCCAGATCCAGGTCAGGCTCAGAGGCCAGCCGCGCCGCGGCTTCCTTGCCCTGGCGCATCAGCAGCGCCAATTCAATCTCCTCGTCGCCCGTCAGCAGCGAGGTGCGGCCGATCTCGCGCAGGTACATGCGCACCGGGTCGCTGGTGATGGTAGGATCGGTGAACTCCTGCAGCAGCTCTTCGACCGGCCGGCTGATCTCTTCCTCGATCTCGCGCTCGAAATCCTCGTCGCGCTCGATGGAGGGCAAGGCGGTGTCCAGGTCGTCGATCTCTTCCTCGAACTCCTCTTCCTCGCCGGAGTCCTCCTCCTCCTGCGTCGAGCTGGCAGGCTGGCCGCGCGAGTCGACCTGTAACAGCAGATCGTCGATCAGCTCATCGTCCAGCGCCTGATCGAGCGCGTCGTCGACGATGGACAGCTCGTCTGTTTTCGGCTTGGGTGGACGCCCGCGGCGCCGTTGGGGATCAGTCATGGTGTCAACTGTCAGGTCGGTCTTGTTATCTGCGCGATCCAGCTACGCGTTGGTCGTCATCTGGCGTCGGCCCGCGAAGGTGCGTTGGTTGAGTATCTGCTCCAGCAGGCGCAGGTGCTGGCTGAGCGACTGCTGAAGCTGCTGGTAGGAGCGCACTTCGTCGCTTTGGCCTTCCTCGCGGGCGCTGCGCGTCAGGGCCGGCAGCGCTTTGGCCTGGGTCTTGAGATTGCCGATGCGCAGCCGCAACACGGCGCGCAGCATATCTTCCAGCAATTGGTCTCGAGCCAGCGCGGGCAGGCGCTGGCCCGCGGCCTGCAGTTGGGCCAGCAGGCTGGCTTCAGCGGCGGTCATGCCGGGCCACTGGTCGTCGTCGAAGGCGCCCGACACCAGCGCCGCGCAGATCGCTCGTTCGTCGGCCCGGTTGAAATCGTCATCGTCCAGCGGGCTGGCGCCCAAGGCCACCAGCTCGGCCTGCAGGTCGGGCAGCAGGTCCGGGTGCAGCACCAGCAGGGTCAGACAATGGCCGGCGCTGCTGGTCGGGGCGGCTGGCCTGGCTGCCTGGCCGGCCCGCGCGGGCCGCGCGGGCGGCGGCGTATACGACGTGGGCAGATCGATCTCTTCGGCCTCTTCCCACACCGCCAGAGGCGCAGGCTGGGGCCGCGGCGCGGGTGGCGCGGTGGGGCGGCGCTTGAGCAGCAGTCGCTCCATGCTGCGCTCGTCGGTTTGGATCAGCCGGGCCAACTGCTGGGTGTAGTGGGCCCGTTTGACCTCGTCGGACACCTCCAGGATCAGCGGCGCCAGCCGATCGACCGCTGCGGACTTGCCCTGAGCCGTGCTCAGGTCCAGCTCATTGCGGGCCAACGCGAAGTAGTAATCTACCACGGGTTGGGCATTATTGACGAATTCGCGCCACTGGTTGACATCGGCGCGCACCACATCGTCGGGGTCCTGGCCCTGCGGCAGCGTCATCACCCGCAGATCGACGGCCAGCCGCGCTTCGTGGCGCACCAGGCCGGTGGGGGTGAGCACCGGCACCCATTCGCGGTCCAGCGCGTCCCGCGCCTGGGTCAGGCCGCGCAGCGTGGCTGCCTGGCCGGCCGCGTCCGCGTCCAGGGCCAGCACGATGGTGCTGGTGTAGCGCCGCAACTGCTTGATCTGCGCCTCGGTCAGCGCGGTGCCCATGCTGGCCACCACGTTTTCCTCGCCGGCCTGGTGGCAGGCCAGCACGTCCATGTAGCCTTCGACGATGATGACCTTGCCGCGCGGCCGGATCGCGCGGCGGGCCGCGTCCAGCCCATAGAGCACGTGGGACTTCTCGAACAGCACGGTCTGCGGCGTGTTCAGGTACTTGGGCTGCTGATCGCTGCGCAGGCTGCGCGCGCCGAAGCCGATCGCGTGGCCGTGCAGATCGCGGATGGGCACCATGATCCGGTGACGAAAGCGGTCGTAGAAGGGGGAGCGGCCTGGCTCGGCCTGCTCGCGTTCGATCACCAGCCCCGCGGCCAGCAGGTCGGCCGGCTCGTAGTTCTTGCTGCGCAGGTAGGCCAGCAGGCCATCCCAGCGGTCCGGCGCATAGCCCAGCAGGAACCTGTCCAGGGTGGCGTCGTCGAAGCCGCGGCCAAGCAGATAGTCCCGGGCAGTCTCTCCCTGGGGCGTCTGGCGCAGTTGATGATGGAACCAGACCGCGGCCGCCTGGTTGATCTCGCGCAGCCGGTCCAGGGTCTGATCGTGCTGGCTGCGCGCCGCGCTGGGGGGGGCGAGATCGACGCCGGCCTTCTGCGCCAGCACCTCCAGCGCCTCGCGGAAGTCCAGGTTGTCGCGCTTCATGACGAAGCTGAAGACATCGCCGCCGGTGCCGCACGCGCCGAAACAGTGCCAGGCGCCGCGATCGGGATAGACCACGAAGGAGGGGGTCTTTTCCTGATGGAAGGGACAGAGGCCCTTGTAGACGCTGCCGGCCTTGCGCAGGGGGACATAGGCCGAGATGATCTCGACGATGTCCAGCCGTTCTTTGATTTCCTCGACTACACTCATGGCTTGGCGGGATGGGCAAAGGCTCTGCGGATCACGAGCGACGCCAGGGCATTATACGAGGGTGCGCGCCGCCTGTCAATCTGGGTGGCTATCGGGCGTAGGCGCAGGACGCCGCTTCAGGCCGCTGGACTGTCGTCGTCGAGCGCTGAAGACTGCTCGTCGCGCAGATGCCGATGGCGCAGAAAGCGCCGCTCGAAGCGCAGAAACACCGCCAGGACGATCAGCACCAGCACGGTGGCGGCCAGGGCCAGCACACCCAGGCCGGCGCCCACGGCCATGCCGATGGCCGCGGCCACCCACAGCCCCGCGGCCGTGGTCAGCCCGGTGACGTGATCGCGCGCGCGCCAGACGGTTCCAGCGCCCAGGAAGCCGATGCCGGTGACGATCTGGGCAGCCACGCGCGCGGTATCGCGCGGCAGCTCGCTGGGAAAGGCGTGGATCGAAAGAATGGTGAACAGCGCC
This sequence comes from Caldilineales bacterium, assembly GCA_021463315.1. Taxonomy (GTDB): domain Bacteria; phylum Chloroflexota; class Anaerolineae; order JAAEKA01; family JAAEKA01; genus JAAEKA01. Next base: position 6,755 of record JAJTXO010000017.1, read on the forward strand.
GAGCCCACGCACACCAGCATGTAGGTGCGCAGGCCGGCCGGCCGCTGCTCCGCCTCGCGTTCCAGGCCGATCAGCCCGCCCAACAGCGCGGCAATCACCAGGCTGATGATCTGGGAAATGGTCGTGTCGTTGTTCAGCAAGTCTGGCATCTGGCCCTCCGTAGCAGCTTGGCCCTTTCACCCAACACCATCGCTGGGGCCGGTCCAACACCATCGCTGGGGCCGGTCTCCGACCGAGCCCCCCATCGCTGGGGCCGGTCTCCGACCGAGCCCCCTGTCACCCAACACCGAGACGTCGGCAAGTCGGCGCGGCCTGCATGGTAACACCGGACCGAAGGTCTGTCAAACGGCTTCAGAATCGCCGGGCCGGCAGATTGCGGGCCTGCCGCGCTTCGGGTATACTGGGCGCATGGAAATCAAGATCATTCGCAGCCAACAGCGCGCCAAAACCGTCAGCGCGCGCGCCATCGATGGCGTCTTCGTGGTGCAGGCCCCTGCGCACATGAGCGACGCCGACCTGCAGCCCGTGATCGACAAGCTGCTCCAGCGCCATCAGAAGCGCCAGGCCAAAAACGCTCTGGACGATGCCGGGTTGGAGCAGCGGGCCAGAGAGCTGAACCGCCAATACTTCGGCGGCAAGCTGCAATGGCAGTCGGTGCGCTGGGTCAGCAACCAGAACAGCCGTCACGGCAGTTGCACCCCCAGCCAGGGCACGATCCGCATCTCGCACCGGCTGGCGGCCATGCCGGCCTTCGTGCGCGACTATGTGTTGGTGCATGAGCTGGCGCATCTGCTGGAAGCGAACCACGGTCCGCGCTTCTGGCGGCTGGTCAACCAGTATCCGCGCACAGAACGGGCGCGCGGCTACCTGATGGCGGCGGGATTGGAGAATGTCGAGGAGTAACATGATCGTACCCGTCCACCTTGATAAGTCGGAATCGGATGGCTATCTCTATCCGGCGTCGATGTTTGTGGCCATCACGTTGCCGGCAGAGGCCGAACGGGTGTTGGTGCTGGCGTAGCCTTTGCTGCGCTGATTCTCCTAGCCAGCCGCCATCGTCTGCACCGCACCCCCTTCCACGATCCACAGCGTGGTTGCGAAGCGCTCGATGAAGTAGCGGTCATGCACCACGGCCAGCACTGTGCCCTCGAAACGGGCCATGGCGCGCTCGAAGCTCTCGCGGCTGGGGATGTCCAGATGGTTGATCGGCTCGTCCAACAGCAGCAGATTGCAGCCGCGGCCGGCCAGCAGGGCCAGCGCCAGCCGGCTGCGTTCGCCGAAGCTTAGCTTGCCCACGGGGGTGAACACCTCGTCGCCCGCGAAGAGGAAGTAGTGCAGGAAGCTGCGCGCTTCGGTCTCGCTCAGCGGCGCGGCCGCGCGCAGCAGCGCCAGCGGCGTGGCGGCCGGGTCCAGCGTCTCCTGCTCCTGCGCCATGTAGCCCAGCCGCACCCCGCGGCCCAGCCGCACCTGGCCGGCCCACGGCGCCAGCTCGCCGGTGATGCAGCGCAGCAGCGTGGTCTTGCCCGCACCGTTGGGGCCGATCAGCGCGGCCCGCTGGCCGTAGCTCAGATGCAGATCGACATCGTGCAGCACCGTCCGCGGGCCGTAGCCGACACTGAGGCCCTCGATGTTCAGCACATCCTGGCCGCTGCGCGGCATGTCGGCAAAGTCCAACTTCATCTTCCAGCTCAAGCCAGGCTTCTCCACCAGCTCCTCGCTCTCCAGCATCCGCTCCAGCCGGCGCTTCTGCACCACGGCCCGCCGCGCCAGATCCTTGGCGATCCTGCGGTAGTAGAAGTGGATGGTCTCGTTTTCGATGTTCTGCGCCTTGCCCGACAGCCTGCGGATCGACGAAGTCAGCCGCGCCACGCGCTCCTGCTGCTCGTGGTAGGCTGCCCACTGTTTTTCCAGGCTGCGATCCAGGGCCAGCGCGTAGTCGGAGTAGTTGCCAGCATACTCGCGCAGGGTGTGGCTGACGTCGTCCAGCGCCAGGATGGTGGTGACGGTGCGGTCCAGGAAGGCGCGGTCGTGGGAGACCAGCAGCACCGCGCCCGGATAGCCAGCCAGAAACTCCTCCAGCCAGGCCAGGGCGCGGATATCCAAATGGTTGGTCGGCTCGTCCAGCACCAGCAGATCGGGCTGGCTGAGCAGCAAGCGGGCCAGGCCCAGCCGCGTTTTCTGGCCGCCGCTGAGGGCTGTCACCGGCCGCTGCTGGCCCACGTCGGCCAGATCCAGCCCAGCCAGCACCGCGTCGGCCTCGGCGTAGAGCGCGCCCCCCAGCGCCTCGAATTCAGCCAGGGCGCGATCGTAGTCGGCCAGCGCGGCGGCCAGCTCGCCGTTGCTGGCCGCGGCCACGCGTTCGGCTGCCTCGGCCAGCCGGGTCTCCACGGAAACCCGTTCGCCTTCGGCCGCGGCCAACACGTCGCCCACGGTGGCTTCGGGCGGGAAATCCAACGCCTGCGGCAGGTAGCCCAGGCGCAGCGCGGCCGGGCTGAGCTGCACGGCGCCTTGGTCAGGCCGCAGCTCGCCGGTGATGATCTTGAGCAGGGTGGACTTGCCGCAGCCGTTGGGGCCGATCAGCCCGGCCCGCTGGCCGCGGTTGAGGTTGAAGCTGACCTGGTCCAGCACCTTGAGGTCGCCGAACCAGTGAGAGATGTGGCGGACTTGCAGCATAGGGCAATCTCCAGGAAACAAAAAACGCCGCAGGCGTGCGCCCGCGGCGTGTAAGAGCGAATCAAGCGTTCAGGAAAGAGCGATTACAGCAGGCGCGTGGTCCTCGCCACGAACCTGCGGCCTCGTCGTCATGCGCCTTGCCTCAGCCTGCTCAGGCCGGTCTTTGCGCAGCACCCCGGAGGGGCCGACCGAGCCTTGCCTCAGCCTGCGGCGCTGTACGATTTGTCTCTCAGGTGGTTTCCCAACGCGTGGGAAGCGAGGATGGACCTTATGCAGCAATCTTCTCTGTCATCGGGGGAGAACCTCCAGGGATTTGCCGCGGCAGTATGCCACAGCCAGAACCGGACCGCCAAATTTGCCCGCGCCCCGCGCCGATTGTCTGGGCCGCGCAGGTGCGCTATAATCGGGGTGTGTTTTTGACCGATCCGTTCATCAGGCGTACAGTGGTCGAGACTTCCGAAGTCTGCGCAGGTTTGTTCAAAACGGGCTCACAGTCCATAAGACTTCGGAAGTCTTCCCCAAAAAACCGGGGTCGAGACTTCCGAAGTCTGCGCAGGTTAGTTCAGAACGGGCTCACAGTCCAAAAGACTTCGGAAGTCTTCCCCAGTCTATCGCCAGTCAACTCAGTGTCAAGCCAGGAGGCGCGCATGGGCGAACGCAACACACCCCCCTATCCCGGCGACCAGCAGGGCGTCGTCAGCGGCCATCCATCGGGCCGTTCACCGCAGCTCGTGCGGCTGGCAGGCCGTCGATGACCCGCGCCCTCCCCACCGTCGCCGACGTAGCGCGCATCGCGGCTGTGAGCGACCCCGTGCTGCGCAACTTGCAGATCACGCAGTGCTATCACGAGCTGGCGACCGCCCTGAGCAGCCTCACCGGTGAGGGCGCCAACTGGTGCGCGGTGGCTACCTGGGCCTCCAAGCAGGCAGGTCAGAGCATCCGGCAGGAAGACCTGCAGCGGGCCTTGCAGCGGCGGCTGCGCGGTTCGGCCGACGCCAGCGACGCGGCGCAGGTCATGGCCACGGCCAGTCTGGAGATCGGCGGCGAGGAGGGACGCAGCGTAGCCGGCGCGGTCGACGCGCTGTGGGATGCCCTGAACCCCGCGGCTGCCTTCCAGCGCACGGCCGATGCCGTAGCGCGCGGCAATCGCAAGGTATTCGAAGAGATCGGCTTCCAGTTTGCCCGCTTTCTGGCCTTGTTTGCCGAGGGCCAACCGGACGAGACGCAGGTGGCTGATTTCTGCCAGGGCCTGCAGCCGGGCGACCCGCCCGATGGCCAGCGCTTCCTGCGCCAGGCCTTCAGCCACATCTACCAGGCCATGGCGGTCGATGATGCGCGCACCAAGGCTGAGCTGCTGCTGTTGTCCAACCTGGAGATCGGCTTTCATGAGCAGACCCGCTTGCAGCCGGAGATCGTCGAGGCCATGAACGCGCCCGTGGTCGATCCGCGCCAGTTGCGCCGCCGGCTGATGGGGGAGCTGTTCCCCGATCCAGGGGCGCGGCTGCGCTACGTGCTGGCTGGGCTGGCCGGGCGGGCGCGTCCGCTCCTTCAAGCGCGGGACCACCTGGCCGACGAGGCGACGCGTATCGGCCGGCTGGTGGTCACCGAGCGCATGATGACGCTGGCCATGCCCGATGGCCAGCTCCTGGTGCTGGGCGAGGATCTGCGCGCCGGCTTCCCCGCTCTGTTGCGCACCATTGACCTGCCTGAGTTGAGGGCGCTCCTGCACCTGGTCGATCCCACCGCCGACACTCCCTCAGGCAGCGGCGCGCGAGATTGGGGCATGTTGCCCGATCGTATGCACTTCATCGCCGACCTGTTTCGGGTCTATCATCTGGACTCCCGTTTGTTCGCGCCCCCGTTCAGCCCTGAGCAGATAGCCGCGCTCAGGGATGGCCGCCGGCCCGAAGGTACGCTGTAAGGCCGCCAGCCCACGGCGCGTCGGGCGCTGGGCTATTCATTCGATCCTGGAAGCGAGGTTCTCATGTGTATTCCCAAGAAGCTGGCCCGCTGGTTGGGCATTCTGCTGGCTGTGTTGGCTTTGGTGATCAGCGCGGCCGGCATCTACGGCGTTTGGTGGGCGCATCAGACTGCCACCGACTATACGATCAGGACCTTCGCGGTGATCGACACCGCCGCGGGCATCGCCAACAGCGGCGTCGGCCAGGCCAACGGTCTGGTGCTGCGCGGCCGCGCCGAGGTGCAACAGGTGGAATCGACGATCAACGCGCTGGGCGACCACATCCAGGAGAACAACCCGGTGCTCACCGCGCTTTCCAACCGCATCAGCGACTGGCTGGCGCCCACCGTGGGTCAGATCCGCGACGTTCTTGAGCCGGTCACCAAGGCTGTGCAGTCGGCTCGCGCGGTGGTCGATTTCGTCAATGCCTTCCCCTTCATCCGCGAGACCCCGCCAGCCGTGGCGCAGTTGGAAAGCGCGCTCAATCGGCTGGACGAAGCGGTGGCTGACGCGCGCCAGATCAACGACACCATCCGGTCGTCGATCACCGGGGGCGCCAACCAGTTGACTGGCAACGCGGTCGGCGCCTTGACCACGCTGACCGGCCGGGTCGATGGTCGGTTGGCCGATGTGCAGACGGCCATGGAGGCGGTGCAGGCGGAGGTGCTGGCCTTGCAGCAGCGCGCGGCTGTGCTGCGAGCCCGGCTGTTGCTGACCTACAACCTGACGGCCATCGGTTTGACGCTCTTCTTGCTGTGGGTGATCTATTCGCAGGTCGTGGTGATCCTCCACCATGGCCGGCGGCTGGACGAGAAGGAGGAGGTCGCGCCCGCGTTGGCGCCGCCGGCCGCGGCGCTGGAGCTTGCCCCCGCGCCTGCGCCCCCGGTGTCCGAGCCCGCGCCGGCCTATCCTTCCGGCGAGGATGCCGCGCTCTAGCGCCGGGCCGCGGCGGGCAGGCCCAGCACGCCGCCGCAGACTTTGGAAGTCTCGACCCCGGCTTGTTGAGATGATACCATTGCCTGCAAAAAAGAGAGCCGGAGTTGGTCCAAGAACCAACTCCGGCTGTTGTGTCTGTAGCGCTATGCAGCGTCCTCCTGACCAAAGGTGGCGAAGGAGCCGCCTGGCAAGAGGGAGACCCTTCGCCGAGCCTCAGGGTGACAGGGCGTAAGAACGATCGTACCAGTGTCAGTAGTTCACGATTCTCACGCAAAGCCGTCAAGAATGCCAGGAATCTCTGCCCTTTGCGGTCTTTGCGCCTTTGCGTGTGACAACAATCGTGAAGTACTGAGTGTACTCAACTTCAGTCGGTGCGGCGGCGGAGGGCCCAGCCGGCCGCGGCCAGGGCCGCCAGCGCGGCCGCGGGCAGCGCGGTCAGCGGGATGGCCGGCGCGGATAGCGGCAGATTGGCCTGATCCACGCTGAGGCCGCTCAGCGCCACGGCTGAGGGGGGCTGAGCGGCCAGGTAGGCCGCATAGACGTCGATCCGGCCGTGGCCGACGACGTTGTTGGGGAAGGTGGTCGGCGGGATGCCGCCGCAGGTCTGGCTCGTGCTGATCTGCACTGCGCTCTGTTCGAGGACCGCCTCGAGCTGATCGACGTTGCCGTTCCAGTCTGGCCGCACCGAGAGCACCAGGGCTACCGCGCCGGCCACGTGCGGCCCGGCCATGCTGGTGCCGCTCCATCCGCCCTGGTAGCCGTTGCCCGGCACGCTGGAGCGAATGTTGGAGCCAGGGGCCGAGACATCCGGCTTGCGGCGGTTGCTGCCATCCACCGTCACCGGGCCGCGGCTGCTGAAGCCAGACATGGCATCGGCGCTGGTGGTGGAGCCGACGGTGAAGGAGGAGTCGTAGATGGCCGAAGGCTCGGCGATGGTGCTGCAGGCCGAGCCGCTGTTGCCCGCGCTGTGGACGGTGACAATGCCCGCGGCCCGCACGTTGTTCACCACCGTCAGCATGACGTTGGGATCGGTGCAGCCTTCGCTGGCCGGGCAGCCCCAGGAGTTGTTGATCACATCGGGCGCCTTGCTGGGGTCAGGGTTCGTGCCGGCCACCGTGGTCGGCGCGATGAACCATTGATAGCACTCGCTGTAGGTGGTGGGGGTGCCGCTGCCCTGGTCCATGTTGCGGCAACCGATCCATTTGGCGCCGGGCGCCACGCCGATCTGGTTGGTCCCGCCGTCGTCGCCGACCATGGTGCCCATGGTGTGAGTGCCGTGGGCGTTGTCGTCGCAGGGGGCGAGCGCATTGGCCCCGCAAGAGCCGCCGCCGCTGTGGATGCTGTCGTGCCAGCTATAGTCGTGGTTGGCCGTGACGCCGTCCCAGCCGCGGTACTTGCCCTTCAGCGCGGGATGGTCCCACTGGTAGCCGGTGTCCTGGCCGCCGATCACCGCGCCCTGGCCGGTGAACCCGGCTGCCCACACCTGCGGCGCGTTGATCTTGGTGATGTTCCATTCGATGGCCGCCGGCGAGGCCGGCGCATCCAGGCCCCGGGCCGCCGGCTCATCGATCTGCACGGTGGGGTTGGCGTAGATGTGGGCCACGTCGGCCCGGCGGGCCATGGCCTCCACCGTGTCCGCGCCGCCGCGCACCCAGATCATGTTGGCGACCCAGTAGGCGCGGTGCTCGACGCCGCGGGCCTGTAGCTCAGCCAGGACAGGGCCTTGGGTTTCGGCCGCCAGGCGGCTCAGGGTTTCGTAGACATACGTGCCCTTGTCCAACTTGGTGGACAGCGCGGCTGCGCCGCTCAAGTCGGCCTGGCTGGCCAGGAAGACAAGGAATTCGGTCTGGCCCTCGGCTGCGGTATCGAGGACCCAAGGATCGACTTTGGCTTGCCAGGGAGCGTTGGATGCTTCCTGGGCGGCCAGGCTCAGGCTGCTGCTCACCAGGGCGAGCAGGAGAAGGGCGACGGACACTGCACTTGCCTTGCGTTTCATGGCGACTCCTGGGGCTGGGGAACTCGGACGAGGATGTTCAGGCGTGGGGCGCCTGCGGTGGAGAGAAAGAAACAGGAGCCGGCAAAACGCAGCGGCTCCTGTTCTTTTAGAGGGGGTTGACTTTACTTGCCGTGCTTCAGCGCAGCATGGGCCGCGGCCAGGCGGGCGATGGGCACGCGGAAGGGGGAGCAGGAGACGTAGTCCAGCCCCAGCCGATGGCACAGGTCGATGGACTGCGGGTCGCCGCCGTGCTCGCCGCAGATGCCGATCTCCAGATCGGAGCGGGTGGCGCGGCCAGCCTTGACCGCCATGTCCATCAGCGCGCCGACGCCAGCCTCGTCAATGGAGGCAAAGGGGTTTTCCGGCAGGATCTTCTTGTCGATGTACTCCAGCAGGAAGCCCTTCTCCGCGTCGTCGCGCGAGATGCCGAAGGTCATCTGGGTCAGGTCGTTGGTGCCGAAGGAGAAGAACTGCGCCATCTCCGCGATCTGGCCCGCGGTCAGGGCCGCGCGCGGGATCTCGATCATGGTGCCGAACTGGTAGTTGACCTCGATCCCCTTCTCAGCCATGACCGCCTTGGCCTCGGCCTCCAGTGCGGATTGCTGCACCTTCAGCTCGTTGATGTGCGCGGTCAGCGGGATCATGATCTTGGGGTGTACATCCACGCCATCCTTGGTGCAGTCGCAGGCCGCTTCGATGATCGCGCGCACCTGCATGCGGGTCAGGCTGGGGAAGTGGATGCCCAGGCGCACGCCGCGCAGCCCCAGCATGGGGTTGGCCTCGTGCATGGCCTGCACCGCCGACAGCAGCGCTTCCTTCGCGGCCAGCTCCGGCGAGCCTGGCTTGGTCATGCGCAGCTCCGTCACCTCCACCAGCAGCGTCTCCTGCGAGGGCAGGAACTCATGCATGGGCGGGTCGATCAGACGAATGGTGACGGGCAGGGTGTCCATGGCGCGGAAGAGGCCGTCGAAGTCCTCGCGCTGGAAGGGGAGCAGCACGGCCAGCGCCGCGTCGCGCTCCTCTTCGGTCTTGGCCAGGATCATCTTCTGCACGGTGGGCAGGCGATGAGTCTCGAAGAACATGTGCTCGGTGCGGGTCAGGCCGATCCCCTCGGCGCCGAACTGGCGCGCGCGGCGGGCGTCGGCCGGGTAGTCGGCGTTGGCCCACACGCCCAGCGTGCGCAGCTCGTCGGCCCAGCTCAGCAGCTTGAGCAGGTAGGGATCGTCGATATCGGGCGTCTTGGTGTCGATCTTGCTGGTGAAGATCTCGCCTGTGGTGCCGTCCAGCGAGAACCAGTCCCCTTCGCGGTAGACCACGCCGTTGACGGTCGCCTTGCGTCCCTCGACGTCGACCTCCAGCGCGGCCACACCGACCACGGCCGGGATGCCGAACTGACGGGCGACCAGCGCGGCGTGGCTGGTGCGGCCGCCGCGGCTGGTGAGAATCCCCTTGGCGGCCAACATGCCATGCACGTCGTTGGGGGTGGTCTCAGGCCGCACCATGATCACCGCCTTGCCCTCTTCCTTGGCCCAGTGCTCGGCCGTGTCCGCGTCGAAGGTGACCTGGCCCACGGCCGCGCCGGGGGAAACGTTCAGACCGACCGCGAGCAGCTCGCCGCGCGCGGTGGCGGCCTTCTTGGCGTTGATGTCGAACTGGGGATGCAGGTAAAAGTCCACGTCCCAGGGCTGCACACGCGTGACCGCCTCGGTCCTGCTGATCAGCCCCTCGTCGGCCATGTCCACCGCGATGCGGATGGCGGCCTGGGCGGTGCGCTTGGCGTTGCGGGTCTGCAAGATCCACAGCGTGCCGCGCTCCACGGTGAACTCGATGTCCTGGGTTTCGCGGTAGTAGTTTTCGAGCTGGTGGCAGATGGCTTCGAGCTGCTCGTACATGACCGGCATGATCGCCTTCATGTCGCTCATCTGCATGGTCTGGCGGGTGCCGGAGACCACGTCCTCGCCCTGGGCGTTGATCAGGAAGTCGCCCTCGATGTTGGGGTCGCCGTGGGAGACATCGCGCGTGGTCAGCACGCCGGTGCCGCTGTCCTGGCCCATGTTGCCGAAGACCATGGTGCAGATGTTGACGGCGGTGCCCAGGTCATGGGCGATCTTGGAGGCGTTGCGGTAGTCGATGGCGCGCTTGCCGTTCCACGACCTGAAGACCGCTTCGGTGGCCAGCTTGAGCTGATCGTAGGGGTCGCTGGGGAAGTCCTGGCCGGTGACCTGCTTGACGATCTGCTTGAACTGGGCGGTGATCTCCTTGAGGGCGTCCACGCTCAGGTCAGAGTCGCTGGCCACGCCGGCCTGATGGCGGTAAGTCTCCAGCACCTTCTCGAAATCGTCCTTGGGCACATCCATCACCACCGAGCCGAACATCTGCACCAGACGCCGGTAAGAGTCATAGACGAACTTCTCGTTGCCGGTCAATGCCACCATGCCGGCCACCGTCGCCTCGTTCAGGCCGATGTTCAGCACGGTGTCCATCATGCCGGGCATGGAGAACTTGGCGCCAGAGCGGCAGGAGACCAACAGCGGGTTGCTGGGATCGCCGAACACCTTGCCGGTGGCCGCTTCGGTGGCCTTCATCGCAGCCAGCTCCTGCTCCCACAGCCCTGCGGGGAACTGCTCCCCCGCGGCCAGATAGGCGTTGCAGGCTTCGGTGGTGACGGTGAATCCGGGAGGCACCGGCAGCTTGCCGCGGATCATGTCGGCCAGGCCCGCGCCCTTGCCGCCCAGCAGCGCCCGCACGCTGTCCCAACTGCCGCCCACATACTGCTGGGCTTCGTCCACCTCGGTGAACAGGTAGACCCATTTGTGACTCATAATGTCTTGCTCCTCTGAACTTGTTTTTGGTCGTTTTCGACAAATCCGCCGGTCGTGGCCGGCGGAAGAACTCACGGTTAGATTGGACCAGGGACCTTCCTGATCTGGCATGGGCGCAACCGGCACGTGCGCCGGCTGGCCGGGTGAATTATAAGGCCATGATAGGTAAATGGCAAGAACAAGGGTATTCAGTACACTGTCAACCAAGTGGCTGGCTGCGCCAGAACTGGCTGTCGAAGAGCGAGCTGCGCAGCAGCCGCTCCAGGCCTGGATCGACGATGGCCCAGCCGGGCGCAGCGGCCAGATAGCCGCGCAGGCCCCAGGCGAAATAGGTGGCCGGCGATGCCGCGGCTTCGGTCGGCGCGTAGCCCAGGCTGTACTGGCGCCGGAGACGCTGCCCCACCTCGGCCCAGGCGGCCGTGCGTCCGCCGCCGTCGCTCAGGCGCAGCCCGCCGGGCTGGCCGTCGCTGCCCAGCAGATGATCCAGCAGGCTGGCCAGCGGCTCGGCCAGGCCCGGCTCGGCCAGCAGCCTGGGAGCGGCGAGCCAGGCGACCCCGTCGCAGGCGCGCCGGCCTACGGGCTGCACGCCGGCCACATACTCGTGGCGCAGCGGGTTGATGGCCACATGCCCGCGGCCATGCGCCTGCCAGAAGGCCAGCAGCTCCAGCGGCGCGCGGCTCAGCGGCGCCAGCGCCAGCCGGCCCAGATCCAGCGGGCTGCGCAGTCGCTCGGCCTGGCTGCTGGGCAGGCGCGCCAGCGTGCCTGGCTGGCTATGCACCTTCTCGCGCAGCAGGGCGCGCAGGGCGGTTTGATTTTGCGAGGTGCTCATCTAGGACTGGCAGTCCTTCTGAGGACTGCCAGTCCTTGGTAAGAGTGGCAGTCCTTGGCAGGAGTGGCAGTCCTTCTGAGGACTGCCACTCCTTT
>JAJTXO010000170.1 GCA_021463315.1 Caldilineales bacterium
GGTGGTCGTCAACCAGCAGAATCCGAATTGAGGATGCCATTGAGTTGCCTCAAGTGACCCTTGACCTATTCAGCGCCCCAATCCATGTCCCAAAACGGCGTTGGAAGGCGCACGGTGGCTTCGGTTACACCGCCCAGCTTCTGCGCCTCGTAGGCCGTGGTGTCCACCAGATAGACCCGTTCATCGGTCAGCAGTTTGCCAAGACTTGCTTCGGAGATCGTCATCACGCCATCAACCACCATGAAGCCGGCCATGGCAGCGCCGTAGTCCGGCGCTGCCGGGTCGGATGAGATGGCCTCCTGGGCCAATCGCTCGAGGTCAAAATCGGATGAACCGGGGTGGCTGAAGATAGTCGAAGCCATGCGCTGCCCGGTGGCCGTCCAACCGACCTGGGTGTAACTTGCTGCCTCCACGCCGGCGTCACGGAGCAACTGTTCTACTTCCTGCGCCGTTAAGGGCTTCGTGAAGGTGATGGTTGTCCAGAGACGCTCGCCCGCGGCCTCCTGGAGCAAGGCTTGTGCTCGCGCCATGTTCACCTGCACATACCGTTGAACGTCTGCCTGACCGCCGTTGCCGTTGAACGTGACGTCGATCTCCACCGATGCATGCTCACGTTGAACAGCGTATTGGAAGGCTCCGCTGGGAGCAGACTGGGTGAAACCACCTGACAACACGGTAGCAATCCGGGGGCCAAGGAGCCACAGGCCAAGAACGAAGACCAAACTGGTAGCGGCGATTACCACCTTTGTGTGACGGAATGCATTGTTTCGTTGAATGTTCATACGTATTAGTCTCCTGTACGCCTTACCGAAGTGCTGATTGCGAGACGGAGCTTTACAGACTTCATCATGCTGCCTCCTGGAAATCGAACTACTCATTGGGTTTACCAATGGCATAGTCATCATAGCAGCCTTGGGTTCAAAACACAACGGCCAAAACGGTAGGTCGTGATCTGTCACTTTTGACAGTTTGCGTCTATCAGAACTGACAGCACCCGTTCAGCCTTCTCCAAACCCGCTCCGAACCGCCCACACCGCCGCCTCTGTGCGGGTCTGCACGCCGATCTTCTCGCGGATATTGCGCAAATGAAAGCGAACGGTGTGTTCGCTGATGTGCAGATCTCTGGCAATGCGCTGGTTGTCCCATCCGCGGGCCAGCAAGCGCAACACATCCAGTTCCCGGCTGGTCAAGTCAGCGTTCGCCTCGCCCGCCGCAGGTCGAACAGCCCACGCCGCCAGCCGCGACGCTACAGACGCGCTCCAGCGCCCTTCGCCGCGCGCCGCGGCCCGCACGGCAGCGACGATGGCAGCCGGCGCCTCTTCCTTCAGCAGATAGCCCACTGCGCCGGCCTCGACCATGCCCCGGATGGCCGCGTCGTCGGTGTAAGCGCTCAAGGCCAGCACCCGGGTGGCCAGCCCCAGCCGGCGCAGCTCGGCCGCAACCTGGCTGCCGGGCATGTCGGGCAACTGGCAGTCCAGCACGGCCACGTCTGGCCGCAGCGTCTGGATCAACGCCAGCGCCTCCTGGCCGGAGCCAGCCTCGGCCACCACCTGCACGCCCGGCGCCTGCTCCAGCACGATGCGCAAGCCCATGCGTAGCGCGGGGTGGTCGTCGACCAAGATAACTCGAATCGTCGCGTCGCTCATGGTTCCATCCACGAACACCGAGCACGATCTGGGAAGATCGTGCTACGAGGGGTGTCTGCTACGGCTGTGGCGTTGCTTGCAGCAGCGCGTCGAACTCCGCCGCGGCCTCGGCCAGCCGCCCTGGCTGCGCAGTCAGGCTGAAGTCGTCCCAGCGCGCGTCGCCGGAGCGGTCTTGATCCAGGAACCAGCACAGCGCCTGCACCTGGGGAGCCTGCCCGATCTCGGCCAGCGCGGCCGTCAACCAGCCAGCCGGGTAGTTATCGGCCGGCGTCACGCCCTCGTCGGCCACAAAGGTGTTGGTGGAGGTGATGTAGGCCGGCAGCCCGCGCGTGGTCGGAAAGGCATTGATGATCTCCAGCCAGTCGCGATAGACGCGGAAGCCGGCCTGGGCGCCGTTCCACTCGGGCTGGCGCTGGTCGGTCTGCGGCTCGGCCGCGCCCAGGTCGTCGACGCGGCCGGGCGCGTGCAGCGCGAAGCCATCGGGCGCGGCCAGCGCGTAGCCCGCAGCCTGCTTGGCCTGCGCGCCCGCATCCAGCGCGGCCGCCAGGCTGTGGAAATAGTTCAGCCACGGCGCGTCGATGGGGGCAGGCTGCACGCCGTCTTGATCCGCTACCCAGGGGCGCACCGGCCCCACCAGCAGCCGGACCTGCGGATTCTCAGCGCGCACCACCTGCACGGCGTTGTCGCCTTGCGCCGCTGGCGCGCCATAGCCGTTGAACAGCCGCGCGTACCACGCCGGCGTCACTGGCCGCTGCGGGTCCAGGCCGTTGCTCCCCAGCTCGTTGAAGCCGTTGCCCAACACGTAGCCATAGACGCCGGCCAGCCGCTGGTCGCGCGCCAAGCGCCGCAGGTAGTCCAGGTAGAGGGCCAAGGCCCGCTGGTCGCCAGCCGGCGGCAGGCTCTGATCTTGATCATAGTCCACCCGCACCAGCACGCGCAAGCCCTGGGCTTCGGCTTGCTGCACGCGCCAGGCCAGATCGTCGATGCCCCAGTGCGTTTGATCGGCCAGCCGGGCATAGGTCAGCGTCACATCCCAGCCGCTGCGGCCATGCCAGTCGCGTTCAGGGTTCGCCTCCACCGCGCACAGGTGGGTCGGCGCGCCGACCAGTTGGGGAGATGGCGTGACGCGGCCTATGGCGCCATCCGCGCTGAGGCTGATGCTCGACCGCCGCTGGCAGCCGGTGTTGCAGTTGTGGTAGAACGCCACCTCCACAGGCGCGCCGTCGGCGGACGCGGGGAGGACAAAGGCCCAGGTATAGACACCTGGCGAGCTGCCGGCCTGCAGTTGCACCGGCACGGGTTGGCCATCGACAGTGGCCAGCAGGTGCGGCCAGCCCACCACATCGCTGATCTGCACCGTCGTGGGGCCGCCGCGTCCGTCGGTTGGATTGACCCGCCAGCGCGGCCACGGTTCCTCCCAGACGCCGCCCGGCGCGATGGTGACCTGGCCGCGAATGGGCAGCAGCCAGTAGAGCGCAGCCAAGGCCAGCACGCCCAGGACCCATCCGCCCCGCCGCAGCCAGGCTCGCTTCGGCTGGCTCATGGCCGTTCCTCCGGCTGGCGCGCTGTGGTCAACAGGAAGTGGGCGCGGACGCCGGCAGCGCTGCCTGGGTCGGGGCTTTCGAGCTGCAGAACGCTGTCGTGGCGGCGCAGCGCCTCCTCCACCAGGGCCAGCCCCAGGCCGCTGCCGGCCTGCTCCAGCGGCGCGGCCTGGTAGAAGCGTTGGGTCACGTGGGGCAAATGCTGGGCGGGGATGCCCGGCCCGGTGTCGCTGACCGCACAGCGCACACCCGCGGCCTCGCGCTGCAAGCTGAGCGTGACCTGATCGCCAGGGCGGCTGTATTTGATCGCATTGTCCAACAGGTTGAGCAGGACGCGCAGCAACGCGTCGGCGTCGCCGGGCACAGCGGGCAGCGGTGTGTCAGCCCGCAGGCTCAGGTGGAGCTCCTTGGCCGCGGCTTGGGCGCTGGTTTGTTGCACGGCAGCTTCCGCCACGGCCAGCAAATCGATGGGCAGCAGCGCCAATTCGCTGCTGGTCTCAAGCCGGCCCAGGTCTAGCATGGCATTGACCAGACGAATGGCACGCTGCGTCTCCTCCTTGAGCAGCCGCAGCGACTCGGCGCGCGTCGGTTCAGGCAGGTTGGCCAGTCCCTGCACCTCGGCATGGGTCAGGATGGTGGCCAGGGGGGTGCGCAGCTCATGGCCCAGATCGTTGAGCAGCCGGCTGCTGGCCTGCACAGTCCGCTGCTGCTCGGTGGCATCGAAGAGGAAAGCCAGCTCGCTGCCGGCGCTGATCCAGGCCCGCAGCCAGCGGTCGCGCGGCAGAGCAACCAGGCGGTAACGACTGCCGGCAGCTTCTGCGTCGGCCAGCAAATGGTCCGCCCACTCCTCGGCTGGCAAGGGGCCGCTGCTGGTGGGCAGGTCCAGCAGACGTTGGGCGGCTGCGTTGGCGTGTTGCGCCTCGCCCGCACGGTTCAGGTGCAGCACACCGAAGGGGGCGTCCTCCAGCGTCTGGCCGAGAGCCCGGCCCGATCTGCGGCGGTTAAGGGCGCGGTCCAGCCCAACCGCCCCGCCGGCAATCAAGGCCAGCAGAGCGAAGAAGATAAAGAGCAGCAGTTGCAGGTCGAAACTGATCATGTGACGTAAAGGCGGTTCTACCCATCTTGGAGCATTCCACCCGCGCGCCAGGTGAATCGCCGAAACCGTATCATCTCAAAAAGGGGGAAGACTTCCGAAGTCTTATGGACTGTGAGCTCGTTTTGAACAAACCTGCGCAGACTTCGGAAGTCTCGCCCCCGGTTTTTTGAGATGATACAGGGGGAAGACTTCCGAAGTCTTATGGACTGTGAGCTCGTATGGCCAAAACGATAGAATTGACCTGTCATTTTCGACAGGTATCGCTTTCCGGGGCTACCCCTCCTCCGGAGGACCGTCAGTGCTCAGCGTCAGTCCAGGAACCGCCACGTTGCTGTCACTGCGCGCCAGATCGCCTCCGCTTCGACTTGCAGATCGACGAGGGCGGGATCGTCGTAGGGCAGCACGACGATGGTGTACAGCCGATCGCCGTGCTGCACGAACGCCTGGCGATTGCTGAAGCGGCCCGGCAAACCGTCGAGCACGGCCGTTGGCTCTCCATCCAACATGATCTCACTGCGGCGGGCTTCAGGCTCCAGGTCGGGATAGCGGGCCATCTCGGCCTCGACCCAAGCGTCGAGGCTGGCATCGGCGGGCGCTGGCAGAACTGTGATCGTCAGCGTCGCCTCCAAAGGCTCAGGCCCCGCTCCGTGTGACGGGCCGCGCAACGTGATCGCGGGTGGGCCAAAATCCGCCTGAGAGATCCGCCATCCCGCGGGAATAGCCAGCGCC
Source organism: Caldilineales bacterium (assembly GCA_021463315.1). Lineage (GTDB taxonomy): Bacteria > Chloroflexota > Anaerolineae > JAAEKA01 > JAAEKA01 > JAAEKA01. The sequence continues at coordinate 5,013 of JAJTXO010000170.1, forward strand.
AGGCCCAATTCATCGAACGTATACGGGACGAGCGCGGCTGTGGCGATTTCCTGGCTGGCCGTCGGTGTCACTGCCGGTTGCCCTGGCGCAACGCGATCCAGGCCAGCATAGTAGGTCTTGCAGGTCGATACGACGCCCGACAGGTAGAGCCGGTCGCAGATGGCCGGGTCGTTGGCGGCCTGGTAGACCGCTTGCAGGCAGGCGTCGTCCACGGCGATGCCCAGCAGACGGCAGATGTCCGGGTTGAGCGCGGCCACGGCTTGCTGCTCGATGCAGGGGGCGCGCTCCAGGTCGCGTGTATCCTGGCAGGCTTGCCGTGCGGCCTGTACCTGGGGATCATCGACCTGAAGCAGCGGCCGCGCCGCACAAGCCGTCAGCACCAGCGCGGCCAAGGTCGCAGCCAGCGTCATCAGCAGGCACCTACTTGATGGTTTCATGGTCGAGCTTGACTTGAGGTCGGTGAAGGGTTCCCAGCGCCTGAGGGCTCTCGGTGAATGAATGTCGTCTAACCACACGAAGCCGCCTCAGCGGCTGGGAAGGACTCCCAGCGTCTGAGGGCGCTTCGTGCTCTCAGTCTCGGTGAATGAATGCCGTCTAACCACACCAAGCCGCCTCAGCGGCTGGGAAGGACTCCCAACGCCTGAGGGCGCTCAGTGAATGAATTCACCGTCTGACCACACCAAGCCGCCTCAGCGGCTGCGGAAGGGTTCCCAGCGCCTGAGGGCGCTTCGTGCTCTCAGTCTCGGTGAATGAATTCACCGTCTGACCACACCAAGCCGCCTCAGCGGCTGCGGAAGTGCTCTCAGCCTCGGTGAATGAATTCACCGTCTAACCACACCAAGCCGCCTCAGCGGCTGCGGAAGGACTCCCAGCGCCTGAGGGCGCTTCGTGCTCTCAGCCAGGGATTTCTAATCCCTGGGTCTCGGTGAATGAATGCCGTCTAACCACACCAAGCCGCCTCAGCGGCTGCGGAAGGACTCCCAGCGCCTGAGGGCGCTTCATGCTCTCAGCCAGGGATTTCTAATCCCTGGCAGGCCGCTCGATCTGGATCTGCACCATTAGCGCGTTCTCCTGCGCCGGGCGGTCGGCCGCCAGCAGGGTGCCTATCCACGGCCGGCCGGCCTCGTCGTTGAACTCCCACACGCTCCAGGCCACGGCGTCGGTGTGGCTTTCACTGGTCTGCTCCCAGCCGGCCGCCTGCAACTGCTGGCTGAAGTGCGCGGCCAGCTCGGCCGGGCTGAGATCAGCCGTCACCAGGCCGTTGGCATAGGCATTGCGTTCGCTGCCGCCGCTGCCCATGCCGCTGAACCGGGCCTGGCTGCCCGCGGGCAGGGTCAGTTGCGGCAGCAGGCTCAGCGCGCCCTGGTCGCTGGGCTGCGGCCCGTTGCACGCGGTTCTGTCGGCTGCCAGGAAAAAGATGTCGAGGTCGCTGCCACTCTCCAGCGGAGAAGCGGTCACCATCGCTCCCCACTCGCCATCCGGCGAGCACAGCGTCACCGTCGGGTCCGGCGCGCTGAAGACGCCGCCTGAAGCCGCCGGTTCCTCGGCCTGTGTGTAGCCCTGCTCTTCCAGCCGCGCGGCCAGGTAGTCTCGCGCGTCGGCGGCCGGCAGCGGCGTGTGCAGCGCGATCTGGGTTCCCATCCCCTGCCCTTGTTCCAGGCTGTAGAGCACCTGCGCGCCCAGGGGAGCAACCAGCTCGAAGGGCAGATCGTCCGGCAGCCCGCCCAGGGTCAGGGTAGTCTCCGAGCCGGTGGCGGAATATGTGTTGCCGAACCAGCGCTCCAGGAAGGGGCGCAACAGGCTCTCGTCGCCGCGGATCGTGACCTGGCCCGAGCCGGCCGGCGCGGCCGCCGCCTGCTCCACCACGACTGCCTGTTGCTCAGCCGAAGCCGCGGCCGGTTGAGCGAGCAGCTCCTGCGCCGCGGCCGGCGCCGCCGCGACGCCAGCCGCGGTCGCGTCGGGGGCCGCGGCGGCCGTCGCCGGCCCAGCGATGGCGTACACCACCTGCAGTTGGGCGGTCATCTCCAGCTCGCCCGGGGCGACGACGCCGCCGCCGCGGTCGTAGGCGACGCTGGCGTTGATGCTCGCCACCGGCACTGCGCCGCCGCCGATCACCTCGCTGATGCTGACTACCTCGCCGACGGCCACGCCGTGCAGTGCGGCCAGCTCCTCGGCCCTGGCCCGCGCGTTCTGCGAGGCGATCTTGCGCGCCTCAGCCATCACCTCGTCGGGGTCAGAGATGCTGAAATTGACGCCATAGATGTTGTTGGCCCCCGCTTCGATGGCCGCGTCCAGCACGTCGCCCACCGCGCTCAGGTCGCGGATGGTCACCGTCACGCTGTTGTTGACGCGGTAGATCACCTGGCCGCTGGGTTGGCCGTCGGGGCCGCTGGGCCGTTCGACCCAGATGCTGAAGCCGGAGGTCTGGATGTCCCGGCTGGGGATGTCCAGGTGGGTCAGCGCGGCCAACACGGCGTCCATCACCGCGCTAGCCTCGGCGCTGGCCTCGGCCGCGCTGGCGC
>JAJTXO010000171.1 GCA_021463315.1 Caldilineales bacterium
GTCTCCGACCGAGCCCGTCTGTGCATCGCCGCAACCGCTCAGGCCGGTCTCGCACTACAAAAACCGCTCGGGCCGGTCTTGCACTACAAAAACTGCTCGGGCCGGTCTCCGACCGAGCCCGTTTGTTTCACCCATCGGAGACCGGCGAGAGCGTGGTTCTGGCTGGCTCAAGCTGGCACGGTCGGAGACCGGCCAGAGCGCGGTGGTCGGAGACCGGCCAGAGCGCGGTTCTGGCTGGCACGAGCTGGCACGGTCGGAGACCGGCCAGAGCGCGGTGCTGGCTGGCTCGAGCTGGCACGGTCGGAGACCGGCCAGAGCGCGGTTCTGGCTGGCACGGTCGGAGACCGGCCAGAGCGTGGTGGCCAGTGCGCGAGGTGATTTTGGATGAGCACTACATTGTCGATCGGGGCGGTTGTGTGGTAAATTGATCCTGCTATGAAAGCGCTTGCGTCTCTGTGTACCGGATCGCTGTTGGCCCTCTTGCTCCTGCTGGCGGGCGGCTGCTATGGCAGCACGCCCCCCATGGTCAAGCTGGGGCTGCTGGCGCCGTTCGAGGAGCTCTATCGGGCCGATGGCTACGCGGTGCTGCCGGCCGTTCAGTTGGCCATCGACCAGCGCAACGCGGCCGGTGGCGTGGCTGGCCGCCGGGTGACGCTGGTCAGCCTGAACGACAATGGCCGGCCCGACGAGGCGCTGCGCCAGGCCGCCAATCTGGCGGTGGACGAGGATGTGCTGGGCGTGATCGGCCCCCTGCACGCGGCCACCGCAGCCGCGGCTGGCCCAACGCTGGCTGAGCAGGGACTGCCCTGGCTGAGCCTGGCCAGCCTGGCCGCGGCGCAGCAGCCGGGCGGCTTCAGCCTGGAGGCGCAGCCGGACCATCTGTTGGCCCACGCCGAGGCGCTGCTGCACGCCGACGGCGTCGCCGATCCGTTGCTGGTTTCCGGCGACGCCGCGTTCGCCGACCTGCCGCGGGCGTCGGGCGTCATCTGGCTGGGCGATGCGGCCGGCGGCGCGCGGCTGGCGCGCCAGCTCGACCCGCAGGCGCTGCTGGTGGGCGGGCCGGAGCTGGGCTCCACCGTCTTCGCCGGCCGGGCTGGCGAGGCCTCGGCCGGGGTGCGCTGGCTGAGCGCCGGGCCCGCGACGGACGGGCTGCCGGCCGATTTTGTGGCCGCCTACCAGCAGGTGGCCGGTGCGCCGCCATCGCCGCAGGCTGTGCTGGCCTACGACGCGGCTAATCTGTTGTTGGACGCCATGGAGTTGGCCGGCCAGGAGCGGGCGCCGCTCAGCCGGCCGGCCGTGCTCCGGGCGCTGGTCGAGCTGGGCGCAGCAGGCTGGCAGGGCCTGTCTGGTCCGGTGGTCTGGCAGGAGGCGATCTGCGCGGCGCAGCCCTGTTGGCTGCGGCGGGATCCGCCGTTGGTGACCCATCGTTGGTGATGCCATGAAAGTCCTGTTCTTTACCTGGGAATATCCTCCCCATCTGGCTGGCGGCCTGGGCCAGCATGTGGCAGAGCTGGTTCCGGCGTTGCTGCGGAGCGATCCTGGCCTGGAACTGCACGTGATCACGCCGGTGCATGGCGAGAAGAGCAGCCACGAAACGTTCGGACGGCTCTTTGTCCATCGTGTGGCCGCGACCGCGCCGGCTGAGGGGCCGATCTACGACCATGCGCGGCTGGACAACCAGGCCCTGGCTGCGACGGCCGAACAGTTGATCACATCCTATGGCCCCTTTGATCTGATCCACGTTCACGATTGGCTGCCCAGCTTCGCCGCGCTGCAGATCCAGGAGAAGCACAGCCTGCCGCTGGTGGCTACCATCCACGCCACCGAGCGCGGACGCTACCGCGGCGCGCTGTACGACGAGATGTCCAGGGCCATCGACGGCGCCGAAGCGCGCCTGGCGCAGCAGGCCGACCGGATCATCACATGCAGCGTGGCGATGCAGTTGGAGGTGGGCGCGTTCTATGGCGTGCCGGCCGAGCGGGTCAGCGTTGTCCCCAACGGCATCGACAGCAACCGCTTGCGCCGGCTGCATGCCCAGGATCACCGCGCGTTTCGCCTGCGCTATGCCCGCGCCGATGAGCGCATCGTCTTCAACGTGGGGCGTTTGGTCTACGAAAAGGGCGCGGATATGCTGGTGGAAAGCGTCCCCCTGGTGCTCAGCCGTGTGCCGCAGGCCAGGTTCGTGATCGGCGGCCGGGGGCCGCTGTTCGCCTCCCTGGGGCAACGGATCGACGCTATGCATCTCCAGGACAAGGTGTTGTTGGCCGGCTTCCTGAGCGAGGAGGAACGCGACCGGCTGTATGTGGTGGCCGATGTGTGCGTCTTTCCCAGCCGCTACGAGCCGTTCGGCATTGTGGCGCTGGAGGCTATGGCCGCGGGCACGCCGGTGGTGGTGAGCGACGTGGGCGGGCTGGGCACGGTGGTGCAACACAACCACACCGGGCTGACCACGTATCCGGAGGATGTCCAATCGTTGGCCTGGGCTATCATACAGGTGTTGCTCTATCCAGAGCTTGCCCTGGAGCGGGCCGCGCGCGCCAGCGCCTATGTCGAGGAGCATCTCAACTGGCCGGTGATCGCGGCTATGACGCTGGAGGTGTATGGGTTGGTGGGGGGGTAGATTGGTAGATTGGGGATTGGTAGATTGGTGGAACCGAAAGACTTCGGAAGTCGCCGCATCCGGGTTGAACCTGGCCTTTGACCCGGAACTACGTCCTGGTGAGTGCTGCGGCGACTTCCGAAGTCTTGGGGGGACTGGGCGCGAAGAGAGACGGCGGGTAGGCTGGCTGCCCGGCGTCTCTCTTTGCGTCTGGGTCTGGCGGCGAAGGATTGAACGCCTGCGTCCGATCGTTCGCCTTTCGTTATGTTATTCCGCGCTGGCCATGATCTGCGTCTGGCTGGTGCTGCTGTCGAAGGTGATGAGCAGCGTAAGCTTGACGTCGTCCTTGGTGAAGCCCAGCGACGCCATCTCGCCCATGCTCATCGATCCCTCCTCGTCCTTGGTCCAGCCCAGCTCGGCCAGCTCAGCCTCGTAGAAGGCGATGACATCCTCCACCGGCATGGCGGTGAAGATGACGGTGAAGCCAGCGCTGGCGACCTGGACGATACCATCCTCAGGCATGGGGAAGGGGCCGTCGAAGCCGGTCAGACTGACGCTGGCTGTGGCTGCCTCAGGCAATTCGATGGTGAAGTCCTGGTTGACATCCTTCATCTCGAATTCCATGGTGAACGTGCCGGTGGCCATGTTGGGATCGAACAAGCCGCCGTTGCCCTCCTTCACCTCCACGGTCAGCAGGTATTTGGTGAGATAGCCGCCATCTTTGGCCACCCAGATGTCGCCGCTGCCGGTGATGTCGGCCATGTCCTGGCCGAAGATGTTGCCCAGCACCGATTCGTCGTACTGGTAGTGGCGGCTGTCAATGCCGTTGATCTTCTGATCGGGCCGCACGCGTCGCATCTGGTCCAGATTGCTGAAGATGCCGCCGCCGGTCAGCATGGCGACTTCGGCGCTGGCGAAGGGCGATTCCTCACTGGACAGGCGCAGCCAACCTACATCCTCGCCGCCCTCCATGTAGATATCTGTGCCGATCTGGTACACCTCCAGATTGTCCTGGCTGGCGGCCGGATCGAGGTTGTTGATGAAGGACATGACCATGCGGCGAGCCTGCGGATCTCTGGTGTATTCGCTGATGATCTCAGCCCGGTCGTCGATGGGGTTGCCGTCGATGTCCACGCCTTGGCTGGTGTAGATCACTGTCTGGCGGTAGCTGTCTAGCGCCTCCAGGGCGGTCAACTGCTCTGCGCTCAGCGCCTGCTCGTCGTCGGCTGGCGCTGGCGTTGCCGTGGCTGGCGCAGACGTGGCCGCGGCCGGCGCGGGGGTGTTGGTGGCCGCGGCCTGGCCAGGCTGCTGCTCAGTGGATGGGCTGGCGCTGGTCGGCGCAGCAGTGGCGGTGGCCTTATCCTTGCCGCCGCAGGCCGCGACCAGCAGCAGCAGTGCCATCAGCATCAAGAGCGATAGGATTCGTTTCATAGATTGTCTTCTCCTCGAAAGCGGAACATGACTCGATGGGTCGAAGGGCAGCGCCCCAACGTTTGCTATGGTACACGGGCGCGAGACGTTTGTCAAAGACGAACGCACAGGGCCGCAGGTTCCCAGCGCAGCCTGCCGGCTGAAGCCTCGACTCCAGTTTCAGCAGTTCACGATTCTCACGCAAAGCTGCCAAGAATGCCAAGAATTCTGCCCTTAGCGGCCTTTGCGCCTTTGCGTGAGACAACAATCGTGAAGCACCGAGTTTCAGCAGTTCACGATTCGCACGCCAGGACGCCCGAAACGCCAGGAAAATCCGGCCTTTGCGGCCTTTGCGTCTTTGCGTGCGACAACAATCGTGAAGCACCGAGTTTCAGCCATTCACGATTCGCACGCCAGGACGCCCGAGACGCCGGGAAAATCCGGCCTTTGCGGCCTTTGCGCCTTTGCGTGAGACAACAATCGTGAAGCACCGAGTTTAGCGCTGTGGGCGCTTCGGTGGTATGATCACGCCTGCCTGCGGCGCAACTGTTCAGCCCAAGACTTCCGAAGTCTCCCATGGTGACACCTTCGCTATGCCTATCTACGAATACTCATGCGCTGGCTGCGGCCAGACCTTCGCCCACCTGTGGCGCTCCATCCAGGCCGCCAGCGCCGCGCCCGCGCCGCCCTGCCCCGCCTGCGCCAGCCCGGAGACGCAGCGCATCCTCTCTCCCGTTGCCGTGCTGGGCGGCATGGGCGGCCTGACCCCCGGCGAGCAGGCCGCGGCCAGCGCGCAGGCCACCCGCCAGGCCAGCATCACCCCCAAGGCGCAGATCGACAGTTTGCGCCAGTCCAAAGCCGGAAAGGAAGCCCCATGATGGCTCAGCAGCCTGCCGATTCCACAACCTATCGTTTTTTAGGTGACATAACATCCCATCACTTCGACGGCCAGCGCCTGGAGCTGCGCTGCGGCGAGGCGGCGGTGCGCATCGAGCTGCTGGCCGCCGATCTGTTCCGGGTGCGGCTGGCGCCCGATGGCCAGTTCGACCACGGCTTTTCCTATGCCGTGGCGCGCAGCGACTGGCCGGCCGTTGAGGCCACGTTCGCAGCGGGGGAGGACGTGCTGGAGCTGCGCAGCGCGGCCCTGACCTGCCGCATCCAGCGCGCTCCCTGCCGCATCAGCTTCTATGATCCGTTGGGCCGGCTGCTGGCCAGCGACGCGGCGGGGCTGGGCTGGGGCGAGCCGGTGGAGGGCGACCGGCCGGTGGTCTGTCGCCAGCGGCTGCTGCCCGGCGCGCATTTCTACGGTCTGGGCGAGAAGGCCTTTGCCATGGCCCGCCGCGGCCGGCGCTTCGAGCTGTACAACACCGATCCATCCTGCTATGCCCTGCACGACGATCCGATCTACCAGAGCATTCCCCTGTTCCTGGGGCTGGTTCCGGTGGAGATGCCGGCGGCTGCGGGCCGGGCCAGCCACGCCAGCGCGGCCTATGGCCTGCTGCTGGACAACCCCAGCCGCAGCTTCTTCGATTTTGGCCACACCGCTGGCGACGCGCTGAGCTTTGAGGCCACGGCCGGCGAGCTGCGCTACTATTTCATGGCCGCGCCCAGCCTGAGCGACGTGCTGGAGAGCTACGGCGAGCTGACCGGCCGCATGGCGCTGCCGCCGCTGTGGGCGCTGGGCTTTCATCAGGCCCGCTGGAGCTATCCCGACGAGGCTACGGTGCGCGAGCTGGCCGTGCAGTTCCGCCAGCGCCGCATCCCCTGCGACGCGCTCTACCTGGACATCGACTATATGGATGGCTTCCGCTGCTTCACCTGGAACCAGGAGGCCTTTCCCAGCTACCGGGCGATGATCGCCGACCTGCGGGCCGCGGGGATCAAGACCGTGGCCATCATCGACGCCGGCGTCAAGGTCGATCCCGGCTATGCGATCCACGACGACGGGCTGGCGCGCGATGCCTTCGTGCGCAACGCCGATGGCTCCCTTTTCGTGGCGCCGGTCTGGCCCGGGGACTGCTATTTCCCCGACTTCACCGATCCGGCCGTGCGCGCCTGGTGGGGCGAGCTCTACGCGGGGCTGCTGGCCGATGGCGTCGCCGGCTTTTGGAACGACATGAACGAGCCGGCGCTGTTCGACGACGTGACGCTGCCCGACGACGCGCCCTTCCATCTGGACGGCCACGGCGCCAGCCATCGCCAGATGCACAACGCCTATGGCACGCAGATGGCGCGCGCCACGGCCGAGGGGCTGGCCAGCCTGCGCCCCGGCCAGCGCCATCTGGTGATCAGCCGCGCGGCCTACGCCGGCCATCAGCGCCACGCCATGGTCTGGACCGGCGACAATTTCAGCACCTGGGAGCATCTGCGCCTGACCGTGGCTATGGGGCTGAGCCTGGGGCTGTCGGGCGTCCCCTTCCACGGCGCGGACGTGGGCGGCTTTGCCGGCGATTGCAGCGGCGAGCTGCTGGCGCGCTGGACGCAACTGGGCGCGTTCACACCCTTCTTCCGCAACCACGCGGCCATGGGATCGGCCGACCAGGAGCCGTGGGCCTTCGGCGAGACCATCGAAGCCATCTGCCGCCGCGCCATCGAGCTGCGCTACGAGCTGCTGCCGGCCATCTACACCGCGTTCTGGGAGGCCGCGCAGAGCGGCCTGCCCATCATGCGGCCGCTGGTGCTGAGCTACCAATACGATGGCCGCGTGGCCGACCTGGACGATCAGTTCAAGCTGGGCAGCGATCTGCTGGTGGCGCCGGTGCTGGAGCCGGGCGCGGCCGGCCGCAGCGTCTATCTGCCGGCCGGCCAGTGGTACGACTTCTGGACCGGCGAGCGGCTGGCCGGCGGCCGCGATCTGTGGGCCGACGCGCCGCTGGACACCATCCCCCTCTACGTCAAGGCTGGCACCGTGCTGCCCATACAGCCGGTGCAGCAGCACACCGACGAGCCGCCGGCCGAGACCATCGCCCTGCGGGTCTATCCCGGCATCGGCGAGAGCCTGTGGTACGAGGACGACGGCGAGACGCTGGCCTACCAGACGGGCGAATACAGGCTGACCCGCTTTGCCGTGCGCGGCGACGAGCGCTGGGTCAAGGTGCAGGTCAGCCGCGAGGGCCCCTTCGCATCGCCGCGGCGGCGCTGGGGCTGGCAGATCTACGGCCTGGCCGCCGCGCCGGACACCGTCGAGGTGGATGGAGCGACCGTAGCGGGCTGGCAGTACGACGCGGTCCGCCGCGTCCTGGCCCTGGAGACCGCGCCCTGTGAGCAGCTAGCGGTGCGGGTCGCCGCCTGACCGCTCGCCGCCGCACACCAGCGCAGGTCGAGTAGGCTGGTTCCTCCAGCCGTATCGAGACCAGATCGAGCACGCCAGCGCAGGGTTCCCCCCACCTCCCCCAGCCCCCACTTCCCCCAGCCCCCAGTCCCCAGCCCCCAATCCCCACCCCCCACCCCCCATGCCCTACCGCCCCATCAC
>JAJTXO010000172.1 GCA_021463315.1 Caldilineales bacterium
TCTGGGTCACGCCAAAACCAGGGCTTGACGTGAAAAGCCGGCTCGGTCACCAGGTCCCCGTCAATGAACATGGTCATGGGGTAGGGGGTCACGTGTTGTGGGTCTGGTCTGTCCAGGGAGGCTAGATAGGCGTTTACCGTCGCCACTTGCGCCGGCCGCAACGTCCGAGGCGAAGCGCCGCGCCACAAGATGGCGTCGCCATCCCGCAGGCTCACAATCAGCGCCTGGACCGGACTCCCGTTCAGGGCAATAGCCCAGCCGGCCGGCTGCTCGTAATGGCCGCCGATGGCTGTTACTACCACTGCCCGTGTGAGCTGGTCCGGGGACTGGTCACGGCCGGCCAGCAGTTCACGCATAGCACGATCACTCTCTGGCCGCGTTTCTAGCCAGCGCGCGCAGGCTCGATCATGGTTGCGATGGGATGTGCTCATGGTCTGATTCCTCTCAAGTGTTCACTTTTTGTCCAAGATGAGCAAAGGTGTTCAAGATGAGCAAAGGTGTTCAAGATGAGCAAAGGTGTTCATCGTCATTTTGGGCGATTTCTGGAAGGTGCTCACTCCCTGAAGAATGAACACCTTTGCTCACCTTGCTCACCTTTGAACACCTTTGCCCTTGTTATCGTCAATCTGGCCCATGTTTCACCTGCCGCGCTGTGCGCCGCGCGGCCGATCATTGCAGCTTTTCGGCACCCGATTGTACAGGTAATGACCAGATCCAAGGCCCGTCGCTGCGCTTGATCTTCGTCAGGTTCAGCCGGTTCTCAGCGCGTCGCAGCGCGGCCATCGACAGGCCGGCATCTTCAAAAGCGCGCTCCACCTCCTTTTTGGGCAAGGGTTCGCGCTGGAGCAGGTCTAGCAGGAATTCGACCGCCCGATCTACTACCGTATCCGTCTTGGGCGCCTCTGGGGCTTGCGCAAGCATGACCATTCCCGTATCGGTCACCTGTTGCCCGATCTCGCCCGGTGCCAGCGCTGCCAGGTTGTTTTTCACCTGGTACAGCCGCAGCGCGGCCATGTTCTCCGGGTCTGGCTTGTCCATTGCCCAGACCAGCCGGACGTATTGGGCAATGGCCGTGCTGCCCCGGATATTTGCCAGGGTGATGCGATTCGACCGCCAGGACTTGTTCAGGTGATGGGTGATCACCAGGGGAAGGCCCGCATCACGCGCAACTTCAGCAATCGCCTTGACCACGCGGCCGGCTTCGGCGTCGTTTTCGTCCCTGCTGTTGCCGCCGCTGAAGCTATCGACCACGATCAGCCGCACATCTTCGCCGGCTGCGATCTGGCGGATAACGTCGAGCTGGCGATAGTCCTCCAGGCTGATACTGTCCAGGGGGTTAGCCGTGGGCGTCAGAATGCGATCCGTGGGCAGCCCCCAGGCTGTAGCCCGTGCCAGGTTCAGCGCCTGGCCGCCTTCGGTTTCACACCACAGTACCCGGCCGGGTTTGCCAGTGTATGGCGTGCCATCTGGCCAGGGCCAGCCTAGCAGATAGACCGCAGCCAGCCGCAGCGCCAAAACGCTCTTGCCGATCCCCGGCTCCGCTGCGATCATGGTAGCAAAGCCCTTGGGTAGCCAACCCGGCCAATCCCACTCAATAGGCCCAATCGCGCCTTCCAGGTCTTGCCACGTGCTGTAGCGCGCCGGCCCCACGGCCAGGTCGTCAGGGTCCGGGTACAAATCCTCTATCTCGGCTGTCAGCAGCGCCACCTTGGCGACGGGGTCGACTCCATTCTGGCTCAGTGCCAGTTTGGCCGCCTGTTGTGCTACCGAGGCCAGCGCCTGGCGCCGTCGCGCCCATCGGACCCGCTCAGCGTAGAATCGACCGTAGCCGAAGGATGGCACCAGCGCGACCAGCTCCGACAGGTAGGCCGACCCGTCCGTCCACAGCCTCTTGGCTCGCTGTAGTTCGCCGGGGACGGTCACCAGGTTCGCCTCTTTGCCGGCCGCTGCCAGCCTGGCGATGGCGTCGAATATCCACTGATGCCGCTCTATCTGAAAGTCGTCAGGCCGCAGCCAGGCGACTTCTTCCAGCGTGCCAGGATCCCCCAGCAGCGTGCCCAGCACTCCCTGCTCAGCCTCTTGGTCAACGGCCGCCAACGTCGTGCCGGCCAGTCCTTGGTTAGTCATGGCCGGCCCCCTTCCAGCGCAGCCAACACGGCCGCATGGCGCGCGGCTAGTCGCTGCTGGAATTCAGCGGCGGCCACGTGCTCTTGGTAGCGTTCAGCCGCCCACTGATTGTCACACCAGGCCAGAAAGCGCGCGGCCCGCTCGCTGTGCCAGGCCGCATTGGCCAGCGCGCGCTGTTCGGCTGCCGCCGCTTGGGTCGCCAACAGGCTTCGATTGACAGCGCGGCCAGGTCGTGGTAAACTGACCGTAGCTCGATAGTTCTCACGTCCCCCTGTTTGCAGCCCGCCAGAGTCGCGCCTGGCGGGTTGCTGCATTGTTGGATTCATCGTTGCACCTCTTTCATAGCTGGCGCGCCGGCCGGCTGCTGGTGGGCGGCTTGCCAGACAAGCCGGCGGATAACGGCCGCCTGCGAAATGCGCTCGGTGCGCGCCAGTTCATCCAGCGCGCGCCGCTCATCGGGGGTCATCACCAGCCCAAAACGTTGATCTTTTTCGGCCATCGAGTCACACCTCCTAACAAAAAGGGCTGTTGTCAGTCTGACAACAGCCCTAGTCTATCATGCGTTGGTGCGGAAGAAATGGAAATATCCGCAAGCCCGATTTATTCCCGCGTTCTGCGGTTTCTCTCCGCTTTCACGGCTTCTGGCCAGGCTTTCATCCAGGCCTCAGCCGTGCGGTACTCAGGTATCCCGGCAAGTTCCGCCGCCTTTCGCCTTGAACCCGTCTTTTCCAGGCCGATCTGGTAATCCACAGCCTGGGCGACTTTCTCAGCATCAGGGTCCCGTTCCTCCAGCCGGGGCGCTCCCCGCTTGGCTGCCGGCTCCTCGTCTTCCTCGTCTTCGACCAGCCAGCCCAGGGCAATCAGGCGTTCGCTCAGCGCGCGCCAGGCGTTTTGCGCGGTCATGGCCCCGTAGGGGTAGACCAGCACGTGGGGTAGGAAAACCTCCAAGCGCGCGCCGCTGGGAGTCGCCAGGGCTTGCAGCCAGCCGCAGCCAGGCGCGCGCCAAACCGTTTGCCGCGCGCCATCTATGCGCCAGCGCCAGACGTTCGGGGTGTTGTCAGGCAGGGGCGCCCATTCTGGCGGTTCGTCCTCGATCACCCGCGCCAGATCAGCCGGCGTGCATGGCAGGTCCAGAACAATGTCAGTATCCCAAGCCGGCCAAAGATGAAACATGGGTCAATCCTCTCCCAGCTTCACGCCGTCATTGGCCACAGCCGCCGCTTCGACATAGCGCAGGGGCATAGCCGGCGATGCCCAGCCGCCGGCGTCCTGTAGCCGGTCTACTGGCGTTCCGTTGCGCGCGGCTTGCGTCGCCCAGGCGTGCCGCAGATCATGGGCCGATAGGCCGTCGATGCCCACCAGGCCGGCCAGGTAGCGGACCCGTTCCGAGATGTTGCGCTCCGAGATGCCGGCGTTGGTTAGTCGCTGTGCGCCCGTCGAAGCCCGCAGTAGCTTCCCCATTGCCGGCGCGTCGCCCGCTTCGATGTAGCGCTTCAGCGCAGCCTTGGCGTCGCGCGACAGTTTATGTGTCTGTGTCACGTCCACCTTGGGGCGGTAGAAGCGCAGCCGGCCGCCAGCCAGGTCAACGTCTGTCACCTGCAAGCCGGCCAGCTCGCCGACCCGCAGGCCATGATCGAGCAGCAGGCACATAATCACAGCGTCACGGTGCCCCTGTGGCGTGTCAGGCTGCTTCTTCAGGGCTTTGATCTGCGCAGGGGTCAGGCCGACCGCTTCGGCCTTCTTGGTGCTCTTGCGGGTGACCTCGCGCCGCTCGTCGACTCGCCGCCCCTCGCGCTGGCTGTAGCCGCCCACCGTGCGAATCATGGCCAGTTCGGACGGCTCCAACGCGCCGGCTTTGGTCGCCAGCTTGGCGTAAGTTTTGACCGTGGATAGCCGGACGTTGACCGATCCTACCGAATACCCCTGCTGTAATGACCAGTTGCGCCAGGCTTCCACCAGGCCCCAGGTCACCCCGCGCCAGGCTTTCGGCGTGTTGTACAGGTCTTCAGCCGTGGGCGCCGCTGGGATGCCGGCCGCGGCCAGGAATTCAGCGAACAGCGCCAGGTCCGCCCGCTGGCGTCGCAGTGTGTTGTCAGCACGCCGGCTCTGATAGTCGCTGAAAGCGGCGCGCGCCGCGTGGTCATTGGCGATGGCGCCCGCAGTCACCAGGCTGGCCAGTCGTGCGGTAACAAGTTCAGTCATGGTCGTTTTCTCCGTTGGGCCGGCCCCGTCGCCAGGGCCGGCCCGGTCCCAGGCTAGTGAATTGTCTTGCGCCAGTCCAGTGTCCGCAGGATGTAGCGCGGCCAACCGGGTTGCGTGGGAACCAGCCAGCCTACCTCTGCGCCATCCCAGCGCCCGCTCTCGCTGCGATAGAGGCCATCAGCCAGCAGGGATTGCACCATTTCGCGGGGGAGGATTTCAGGGAGAGTTTGCGGGGTCATTTGGCGTCCGTCCTTTCGTGTGCTATCATGGTTCAGCCGGGTTGTGAATTGGCGTTCGTCGCCCGGCTGGCCGTGGGTGTTGGCGCACTCACGGCCTTTTGTTTGTATCCGATTACTATAAATAATCGGATACCTTACAGTCAATTATAGCCATGCTTTCGGGTTTGTCAAATCTGGGAGAAGGCCCCGGCGTCGGCTTGCTACCCTCTAGCTCTAGCCGGACTTGCACCGTTACCGACGCCGGGGTATGGGGTTGTTAACGTTCAGCTTGGCCTTCAGTCGCTCAGGCCAGCAGGAAGAACACAAGGGGGGAAGGGCAGCGCGGCGCGGGCCCGCGCTGCCCCTGCGTCTCATGTTGCCCGCAGTGGGGCGTCTCGTAGAATGTCGCTCAGCGTCTTGACGTGGGTCGCCTGCTGGAACGTTAGAACCCGATGGATTGTGACTTTGCTGTGAACCCTGCTGGTTACGTGGACGTAGCCCGGATAGCCTCGATCCCAGCCGATCACCGCGTCCACCAGCCGCCCGGCCAAGTCGGGCAGCAGCAGGCCGTTCCGACAGACAACCAGCGCCGCCGGGTCAATCCTCAGCCACATGGTCATTGTCTCCTGTGGGGTAGCGTCGTTGCTGTTGCTGCTGCCGGAACCGTCTCAGCCGGGGTAGCCAGCGCGGCCCAGCAGCAACAACAGCATCAGTCTTGAAAGAGGGTTTCCAGTTGCGCCCAAACGTCCGCCGTTTGCAGTTCCACCGGGTAGGCGTCTGGCGCTTCGATTTGCGCGGGCGTCGCGCGCTCGATGGCTGCGCGCATGGTGTCCGGATAGATTTGCCGCAGGTCGCCGGGTCGGCTGTCGAGCGTCACAATCTGCGGCGCTTGTGGGCGTCCGTCGATGGTGTGGCGTTCGATGGTGTGGCGCTCCACCAGTTGCGCTTTGTGCGCGTTGCGGCCAACCGACAGCTTAGCCAGGCCAGTCAGCAGCACGCGTGCAAAGACGATCCCGCCAACGATCAAGGTTAGCATCAGCGCCCATGTGGTCAGGTCTGAATAGATGCGCGCCTCGCCCACCCGGTCAACGATGCGCCACAGCACCGCCAGCACGGCCAGCAAGCCGCCGATCACCGCCAGCGCAGCCAGGCCAATCAGTCGCTCCATGATCCAGCCTCCATGCATTGCTCTTGCAATCGCTTGGCGCGCGTGTAGCCAAGCCCGAATTGTTCCATGACGGCGCGCAGCGTTGCGCCTTCCTCGAATGCCGCCGCCACAGCGTCGCGGTCAATCGTCGATGCGTTCCAGCCGCTTCCGCCGCGCCGCGCGCCAGCCGGCTGGAAGATGTCAGCAGCTACCGGTAGGTCAAGCTCGTTGGCGGCCAGCAAGTAGGGTAGTCGCTCCCAATCGTCCAGGCCCAGCAGTGGCGCTTGCAGCCTCACCGCGTCATGCCGCACAAGGTAGAAGTCACCCCGGCCCAAAAGCTTGTCGGCCTCGGTGCCGCTCTTGCCGCTGGTTACGTAGGCCAGCGTTCCAGACGATACCCTACCCACCAGCCGCGCGGGCATGTTCGCCATTGCACCGCTCGCCGCGTCCTTGCCGGCTTGTTGCGTCCCTAGTAGCAGATGGATACCCACCGCCCGGCCAGCGCTGGCGATCCGGTCTAGCATCCCGTCCGCGTCTGGCGCAACAGCAAGCAGCGTTGGCACTTCGTCATACATGGCAACGATAGGCGGATCTGCCGCGCCGGCCGCCATGCGGCGATCTAGCTCAGCGGTCAGCCAGGCCAGCAAGCGCAGCGCCTCGCCGGGGGACTGTATCGGAGGATGCGCCATTGCCGCGCAGCCGTACAGGTCGGCATAGTCAGGCTTTGGGCTGTAGGCCAGCAGTTGCACCGCTGGCCCGTTGCGGTAGGCCAGCCAGTACAGCAGCCAGCGCGCCATCTCTGACTTGCCGCTGCCGGTTGCGCCCAGGATTGCGGCATGGGGTGATACAGGATCGGCCAGGTCAAGCAGCACCGGGTCGCCCAGGATCGACAGCCCCACAGGTACAGCCAGCCGGCCCAGCCGCCGGCCGCTCGCCAGCACCGCCCGCAGCAGTTCGCCCGTGCTCAGTGTGCGCCGCAGGTCAGCCGGCTTTGCCAGTACGATCACCAGACCATGCCGCGTCTGATGGACGCTGGCCGCGTCTACCCCTGTCTTTTCGGCGATGCTATCGGCCAAGGCTTTCACCGCTGCCGGCTTGGTGCCGAACGCGCCGCGCGCCAGCAGACTCCACACCTGCGGTAAGCTCTTGGGCAGCGTGACGGCCACATTCACACCGCTGGCGCGCAGTTCGATAGCCACAATCTCGCGCAACACGTGAGGGTCATATTGTGCGCCGTAGAAGTTCATGGCCGCCTATCCTTTCGTCCACCCCAGGGGCGCGGCGCTTGACCGGGGGCATGGCGCCCAGCCCAGGGGGCATTGCGCGCGTCAATCAGCGGCCCGTCTGGCACAATGCCCGCGCGCAGCATGACGTATTCCGCCCACCGCGCTTGTTTGTTCGGCACTGACAGTATAGCGTGCGTGGAGGTGATCCGCCGCCCGAAGACGGCGATCTTGTAGCGCTTCAACACGTCCTCCACCTGTTGCCCGGTATGCTTTGTCCTGTCGATAGCGAACGTGTGTGCTCCACCGTGCCGGATACTCAGTATCAGGCCGCCCAGACGGTCTACGACGTTCACCGCGTCCAGGATGTCAAGTAGTGCGTTCATCGCTTGAACCCCCAGGGGTCGGCCGCGTTGATCACCAGATACTGCGCGATCAGCAGCATAACAATCGACAGCACAATGACCGGCCAGGGGTTGCCGCCGGCGTCGCGGCGCTCGGTCTGGGTCGGCGTCTCGGTCTGCTCCTGCTCTGTGCGGCATGATCCAATGTTCAGGCCGACA
>JAJTXO010000173.1 GCA_021463315.1 Caldilineales bacterium
GCGGACCTCGCCGTTGCGCGGATAGAACAGATCCATGAAGCGCTCGAGCGCGATCAGCTTGACACACGGCGTATCGTAGACGCCGTCGCAGAGGTCGCCCTTGCCGCGCACGCTGCCCGCGTTGTAGACCATGCCGGCCGGATCCCTGGCCACCAGGACCAGCTCATACCATTCATCGGGGCCCAGCTCACCGGTCACCGGCACAAACTCCACCACCAGCGCGGAGCCAGCGTTGCGGGAGGTGAGCGGCTCTGGCCAGAGCAGCGTGGGCGCGCCGTAGGCGGTGCTGGGCGTGGCCGTCGCGGTGGGCGCGGGCGGCGCGGTAGGCGCGGCGGCCACAGGCGCGGCCGTAGCTGTCGGCCGGGGCGGCGGCTGCGTTGCCGTGGGCGCCACAACCACCTGCTCTGGCTGCACGTCGAAGGTGATGCCGGTGTTGCGAGCCGAATCGCGCAGCGCCTGCGCCCACCAGATCCAGCGTCCATCGGCCAGGCCGCTGGTCTCGCCGCCCGGATAGGTCACCTCGATGGCGCCTTCGCTGTCCGAGACGCCGAACAGCGGCTCCAGCAGCGTGCCATCGGCCAGCTCCAGCCAGACCAGGACCGTTTCGCCCGCCTGGAAGCCGGTCGCACGGAAGCTCATCTCCTGACCGGCCACGGCCGGGCTGCTGAGGGTCTCGGCGCGCGGCAAGGAAGGGGGCGCCGGCGTTGCGGCCGGGGTGAAGCTGCCCAGAACCATGTCGTCGATCAGGAACTGCTCGCCCTGGCGCGTCAGCAGGACGGTGGCCTCCTGCGTGCCCACCTCGCCCTGGCCCTCGAAGGTCTCGCGCCAGAGCACGTTGACCGCGACGCGTCCTTCTTCCGGCTGGGCGCCCAACAGCTCGAAGTAGCTGATGTGCGGGTTGGCCAGCGCCAGGCGGCCCAGCACCAGATCGGCCAGCCGCTGCTGGCCGGCGGTGGTCAGCAGTGCGCCGTAGGCCGCGCGATAGTCGCCGGTGGAGAGCCGCGCCAGGAAGTCACGGGTCCGAGCCAGGGAGGCCTCGACATCGGCCTCGCTGATCGGCTGGGCCGTGGGCGCCGGCGTCTGCGTTGGGGTCGGCGTCGCCTCGGGCGGCGCGGGCTGAGCGGTTGTCGTCTCGCTGACGGCTGGCAGGGTGGCAACAGGCGATGGCTCAGCGGGCTGGCTTTGGCAGCCAGCCAGCAACAGCGCTGCCGCCAGCACACCGGGCACAACCATTTGTTTGATCGCTCTCATTAGCCTGCGCCAACCTCACACCTGACAGCCAAGACCGGCAAGATCCCTTGCCAGGCCGGCTTAGCCAGAGAATTGCTTGTTAAAGTCGTCCAACGCCACGCGCAGGCCGTCGATGTTGGTGTCGTCCAGGCGCTTTTCGCGCTGGATCGCCTGGCCGATGCCGGGATGGCTGGCGTCCATATACTGATAGAAGCCCTGTTCCCATTCGGCGATGCGCGCCACCGGCACCTTGTCCAGGAAGCCGTTGGTGCCCGCGTAGATGGTCATCACCTGCTTGTCCATGCCCACCGGCCGGTACTGCGGCTGCTTGAGCAGCTCGCTCAGCCGCTGGCCGCGGTCCAACTGGCGCTGGGTGGCTTCGTCCAGGTCGGAGCCGAACTGGGCAAAGGCTGCCAGCTCGCGGAACTGGGCCAGCTCCAGCTTCAGCCGGCCAGCCACCTGCTTCATGGCCTTGGTCTGGGCGGCCGAGCCGACGCGGCTGACGCTGATGCCCACGTTCAGGGCCGGACGCACGCCGGCGTAGAACAGGTCGGACTCCAGGTAGATCTGGCCATCGGTGATGGAGATCACGTTGGTGGGGATGTAGGCCGACACGTCGCTGGCCTGGGTCTCGATCACCGGCAGGGCTGTCAGGCTGCCGCCGCCATGTTCGGGCGCCAACTTGGCCGCGCGCTCCAGCAGGCGGCTGTGCAGGTAGAAGACGTCGCCAGGGTAGGCCTCACGGCCAGGCGGGCGGCGCATCAGCAGCGAGACCTGGCGATAGGCCTGGGCGTGCTTGCTGAGGTCGTCGTAGACGATCAGCGCGTCCTTGCCCTGCTCCATGAACTCCTCGCCCATGGCGCAGCCGGAGTAGGGGGCGATGTACTGCAGCGCGGCCGGATCGGAGGCGGTAGCCGCCACCACGATGGTATGCTCCATCGCGCCATACTGCTCCAGAATGCCCACCACCTGGGCCACCTGAGCGCGCTTCTGGCCGATGGCCACGTAGATGCAGATCAGGTCCTTGCCCTTTTGGTTGATGATGGTGTCGATGGCGATGGCGGTCTTGCCGGTCTGGCGGTCGCCGATGATCAGCTCGCGCTGGCCGCGGCCGATGGGGATCATCGAGTCCACAGCCTTGATGCCGGTCTGCACGGGGGTGTCCACCGACTTGCGCACCACCACGTTGGGCGCGATGCGCTCCACGGGGCGGTACTTGTTGCTGTCGATGGGGCCCTTGCCGTCGATGGGCTGGCCCAGCGCGTTGACCACGCGGCCGATCATGGAATCGCCCACGGGCACCGAGACGATGCGGCCGGTGCTGCGCACCAGGTCGCCCTCGGCGATATCGCTGTATTCGCCCATGATGATGATGCCGACGGCGTCTTCCGTCAGGTTGAAGACGATGCCGGGGGTGCCGTTGGCGAACTCGACGATCTCGCTGGCGGCCGCGTTGGTCAAGCCAGCCACGCGGGCGATGCCATCGCCGACCTCCATCACGGTGCCCACATCGACCATGCGCTGCGGCGCCTGGAAGCTTTCGATTTGTTGGCGAATCAGACTCGCCAGGTCTTGGGTGCTAACTGCCATCTGGGGTCCTCCACAGACCTGCTTCTGGGCGGGCGAGCCAGCCAGCGCTGGGCGCTACCGGCTGACGACGCCCAGGCTCTGGCGCAAGGCAGCCAGGCGGCTGGCGACGCTGTCGTCCAACAGCTTGTCGCCCACGCGAATGACCAGGCCGCCGAGAATCGACGAATCGACGTGATACTTGTACTCCAGACCCGCGCCGAACTGATCCTGCAGGCGCTGCTCGATGCCGTTGCGTTCCTCGGCGCTCAACTCCACGGCGCTGGTGATCTCGGCGACGACGGTCTGGGCCTGGCTGCCCACCGACGCCATCTGGCGCAGTTGGCCGATGACATCGCCCAGCAGCGGCATATCGCCGTTGGCCAGCATGCCGAAGAGGAAGTTGCGCACCGGCTTGGCCATGCCATCCGGCAACAGGGCCATGAGCGACGCTTGCCGGGCTTCGAAGCCCTTGGTGTTGTCGGTCAGGCTCTGCATGAGGTTCGGATTGCGATCAAGCGTGGCGGCAACGTGCTGCAAGCCCTTCAGCCAATCCTCGAACGCGACGTCGAAGACGGCCCTGGCGTAGGTCTGTGCTTCGCTGCTCCCTGGCTTTGCGCGGGACGTTGCTGTTGCGCTCACGTTAGTTCCTCGCTTTGCCGTTGGCGGCCAGGAACTCATTGACGAAAGCGCGCTGGACGTCGCGGCTGCTCAGCTCACGGCCCAGCACCTTCTCGGCGGCCAGCATCGCCAGCTCGGCGATCTGATCTTGCGCCTCGGCGATGATGCGCTCGCGCTCGCGGGTGGCCTCGAAGCGGGCATCTTCCAAGATCTTCTGCGCGCTTTGGCGGGCGCTGCCTTCGATCTCGGCTGCCAGGGTTTCGCCGCGCTTGGAAGCTGCCGCGACGCGCTCCATGGCCTCACGTCGCTCGCTGTCGATCTGGGCCTGCAGTTGGGCCCGCTCAGCATCTGCCTCTCGTCTTGCCATCTCGGCCGCCTGCAGGCCGTCGGCAATGCGTTGTTTGCGGCTCTCCAGCATGTTGACCATGGGCTTGAAGAGGAAACGACGCAGCAGGAAGAACAAGACGAAGAAGTTAAAGATCTGCGCCAGCAGGAATGGGCCGTTGATTCCCAGGCTACTTAGTGCGTCCAATCTGGCACCTCCTTCTTGCCTGATAGGTGGGATTGTCCATCATCGGGACAAGATCACCCACTGAGGCCGGGAGCGCCGACGAAGAGGAGCAACAGCGCTACAACCAGCGCATAGATCGCGATAGCCTCTGCGAAGACGATGCCCAAGATCATGTTGGTGCGGATCTCGCCGGCGGCCTCAGGGTTGCGGCCGATGGCCTCCATCGCGCCGGCAACCAACAGACCGACGCCGATGCCGGGGCCAATCGCGCCCAAGCCGATGGCCAAAGCGGGAGCGAGAATTTCTACCATGCTGAATGTCCTCCTAAGGATGATGCTGTGCGCTGCGGTGAGATTTCAGCGCACGGGATTGCTGACGTGTGACGAGATAACTCGGTGAACGGTGAACGGCAACTCGTAACCGGAGAGGCATCCCGCAATTCCAGGTTACGCATTACGCATTGCTCCTCGTAACCAAAAACGCATCCCGCAATTCCGGGTTACGCATTACGTGTTACGTGTTACTTCTAATGATGCTCCTGGTCCGGTCCATGGCCAACCACCGCCATCGCCATGAAGATCAGCGTCAGGATGGCGAAGACGAAGGCCTGCATGAAGCCCACGAAGAGCTCCAGGCCATAGAACGGCAGCGGCACGAAGAAGGGGACCAGGAACGACATGACGAAAAGCAGCACCGCGCCGGCGAAGACGTTGCCGAAGAGACGGAAGGTGAAGGAGATGATCTTGGCGAACTCGCTGATCAGCTCCAGCAGACCGACGATCAGGTCGATGGGCTTCATGCCGGTCATGTGAGGCATGAAGAACTTGCGGAAATAGCTGCCGCCCAGCGCCTGCACGCCGATGACCTGGGTCCACACCACGGAGATCAACGCGATGGCCAACGGCACATTGAGGTCGGTCGCGGCCGGGCGCACGTAGGGGGCGAGCACGTAGTAGTCCAGCTCGCTCTCGTGGTGTTCGGCCTCAGCGCCGCCGTGCGCCTCCGCCTCGGCCTTCTGCGCGTCCAGCATCTCTTTCTCCGCAGAGGTCAGCGTGTGCATGCCCTGGGCCCGGCTCAGGGAGCGAATGCCCAGCGGCCATTCGACCGTCTTGTAGCCGGTGGTGACGCCCGCGATCTGGTAGGCGGTCTCCAGCGGCTCCAGCTTGCCGATGCTGTCCACGCCGGGGATCAGGCCCATCCAGTTGGCCGCCAGGATGAACAGCAGGATGGTCATGAAGATGGGGAAGAGCTTCTTGGCCAAGGCCTTGCCGGCGATGTCCTCGTTGAGATTGTGGAAGATCTCGACGACCCATTCCATGATGTTCTGCAGGCCGCTGGGCACATCCTTCAGCTTGCGCGTGGCAAGGATCGCCAACACGATCAGGATGATATCGACCAGGATCGTGGCGATGATGGTATTGGTGATGGGGAAGGGACCGAGGTGGAAGATCGCCTCTGCGGGCAGGACAATCGAGGGGAGGGGGACTTTGAGGACAACGGCGCTGCCGATCATCAGGACCAGCACACCAATGATGAAGGCTAAATTGCGTGGCGCAAGTAGTTTTCGCACGTCTTTGTGTCCTCCTGGGGAGCGAAGGCATTCATAGAATTTGGGCTGATCAACAGGCCGACTGACCGGTTGCCCGTTTGGACGAACGGCGACATTATAACGCCTTGTGATAAAACTGCCAAATGCCAGTGGGCTGCTGGATGAGAGGCTCGCCGGGCGATCAATCGCGATGGTGCGCGCTGCCAGCCCGCCGGGCGATAAATCGCCCGGCTACCAGGTGAAAGCCCCTGCGGGGCTACCGCGCGGGCGCGCCTCCCCAGGCCCGCAGGGCCTTGCACCTGGTAGCCGGATCGTTTACGATCCGGCGGTGCCACCCCGCCGGGCGATAAATCGCCCGGCTACCAGGTGAAAGCCCCTGCGGGGCTACCGCGCGGGCGCGCCTCCCCAGGCCCGCAGGGCCTTGCACCTAGTAGCCGGATCGTTTACGATCCGGCGGTGCCACCCCGCCGGGCGATAAATCGCGATGGTGCGCGCTGCCAGCCCGCCGGGCGATAAATCGCGATGGTACGCGCTGCCAGCGCGGCCATCGCGACCAGTCCGGCAGCGAGGACCCAGGGCAGGACCGACGCCGGCTCCGCGCCAGCGTCCAGCCCAGTCAGCGTCACCGCGGTCGGCCCACTCACCGTCGCGCTCACTGGCCCGTGCAGCGTGGTCGCGCCGCTCAGGCTGACGTCCTCCAGCCAGTAGTAGTAGGTCGCACCCGAGACCAGGTCGGCGCGGTCTTCCCAGGTGTAGGCGAAGCCGACGGAGCTGCCCGGTCCCTGCGACGGGATCATCTGCTCGTTCAGCCGCCGGTCGGGGCCATCGGCCGATGTCCCGCGGTAGAGGATGAAGCCGGCGTTGTCCAGCTCCATGGTGGTTTCCCAGGTCAGCAGGACCATATCGCCCTGCTGCATAGCCTGAAAGTCGGCCAGGGCGACGGCCAGGGGGGACGGCGACCGGTCATCCTCCACCTCGCCGCCGACCGCCGCACCGTAGGAGGCGCTGTCGATGAGCTCCGGCGCGGCCGGCGCGCTGGCGCTGTCGTACAGCCGCGCCCGATAGTTGACCTCGCTGTTGGCGCTGAGGGGAACAGCCACCGTCAGATCGTTGTTGCCGTTGGCTACGCTGTTGTTGTAGACCAGCTCGCTGCTGTCGAAGACGCCGTTGTAGTTCCAGTCGAACCACAGGCGCAGCCAACGGCCATTGACCGGCGTGCCCTGCACGTTGACCCGCACCGTGGCGTTCTGCCCATGGATGAAGCTGCCCGGGAAGGTCACGCCATCGTCCACGTCCGCGCCGGCCGCAAAGCTGCTGTCGGCCGTCCAGGTGGGCCCCAGCTTCAGGCTGCCATTGCCTGTGTGCCAGGCCGCGCCGTAGCTGCTGGCCAGGTCGCTGAGGTCGGCCGTCAACGCGCCGCCGTAGGTGGCGATCAGGCACCACTGGGTCAGCGTGCCCGTGTCGCCCCCGGCTCGGTCGCTGGCGTTGAGAGTCCAGGTGTTGGCCAGTTGCTGGCCGTTGAAGACGCTCAGCGGGTTGTTGGGAGTGAAGGTCCCATCGATGGCGTAGGGCGGAGGGGTCGCGCCGGCGCTGATCTCGCACTGAGTTTCCACAGGCTGGCTGGCCTGGTCATCCAGCGTGGCATTGACGTGGTTGTTCTCGCAACCAGAGACGCTGGGCGGCACGCCCGGACGGTCCACAATGGTCACGCTGACGCCCGCGCCGACGTTGGTTGCCGTGAAGACCAGGTCGCCCACCCAGGTGTGGGTGGCCCGCACCGAGATGTTCAGGTCGGTCAACAGGCCCGGCGTAGACACCACCTGGGTGTCGGTGACGCCGGTGCTGTTGTTATCAGGAATGGCCAGGGTCAGATCGCGACAGAAGCTGGCGCTGCCTCCGCCCGTGGTCATGAAGGCCGCCAGCGGCGCATAGGGGCCTGCGCCGCAGATGTTGACGGCC
>JAJTXO010000174.1 GCA_021463315.1 Caldilineales bacterium
TCGCGAGCTAGGCGCACTTTGCTTGCCTACGGGCAGGCCAACACTCATTCGAATTGTAAAGGTACATCTAGCCCTTATCACGGCTATTGAACCATGCCCTATTCTGTTAAACGGGCTGGCCGCGGGTTTTCGGGCGCGGCATTGGACGCTGTCTTACAGAGTCTGACCAAATCGTTCAACAAATTCGGCGCAGTAGCCAACCTCGTTTGAGGTTGCACCCAGCCAGCAACCACGCAGTGGATTTTCAGGAGGCTCAGCAATGCCAGTAACTTTGACCTACCCAGGTGTCTACATCGAAGAGATCTCCAGCGGTGTGCGCACGATATCGGGCGTGGCGACGTCGATTGCGGCCTTCGTCGGCTGGGCGCCGAAAGGTCCCACCGACGCGGCCTACAAGGTGAACAGTTGGTCGGACTATGATCGGCGGTTTGGCGGACTACATGCCAGCAGCCCCCTCAGTTATGGCGTCTACCAATTCTTTCTGAACGGTGGCCAGCAGGCCTATATCGTTCGCTTGGTGAACACCGAAGGTGCCTCTGCTGACAAAGCCACCCTTGGAAAGGCCACGATCGATGGCCTTAAACTCACAGCCACGGGGGAGGGCGAATGGAGCGAATCCTATCAGATCGCCATCAAGCAGCGCACAACGCCGAGTGGCGAGAAACGCTTCGGCCTGACGGTGTTATACGAAAAGGACGGAGCCAAAAGCACTGTCGAATCGTACGACAATCTCTCGATGAAAGCGGATGATCCTCGCTTCGTCCAATCCGTCATCAACGATTCGTCTTGGATAGTCAATGCCAAGGTGCTCGATGCGGAGAAGCCACCGGAGGATGTTGAACCGAAGAATGCGAAGCCCGTCGCTGGTGGCAAGGACGGCACTATCCTTCAACCCGATGACGCTGTCGCCTTCCCGAAGGCTTTACTGGGAGACTCTACCCATCCGGAAAGAGGAGTTTACCAGTTGAGGCGGGTCGATCTTTTCAATCTGTTGGTTGTGCCGGGCTTGACAGATCCCGCTACCCTTCAGACGCTCCAGGCTTTCTGCCAAGAGAAGCGCGCCTTGCTCATCGCCGACTGCGAGAAGGACGCCAAGTACGATGATCTCAAGGATGGTCCGGAACCTGAGCTGACTGGCAGCACCGCGATCAACGCGGCCTTCTACTTCCCCTGGGTGAAAGCAGCCGACCCACTGCAGGAAAACCGGCTGCGTGGCTTTCCGCCCAGTGGCTTTATGGCAGGACTGTACGCAAGAACCGACGCCAGCCGGGGCGTATGGAAAGCGCCGGCCGGTACCGATGCCACCCTGATAGGCGCCTCTGGCGTGACCCAGGCCCTGACCGACACGGAGAACGGCGATCTGAATATCACAGCGGTTAACTGCATCCGCACGTTTCCGGTCTATGGCACTATTGCCTGGGGCGCCCGGACTCTGAGGGGCAACAACGAAATCGGCTCCGAATGGAAATACATCCCAGTCCGCCGCACGGCGCTCTTCATCGAGGAAAGCCTCTATCGCGGCCTGCAGTGGGTCGTCTTCGAACCCAACGACGAGCCGCTGTGGGCTTCGATCCGGCTCAACGTCGGGGCCTTCATGCAGAACCTGTTCCGCCAGGGCGCGTTTCAGGGCAGCTCGCCGCGCGAAGCCTACTTCGTCAAGTGCGACAAGGAGACTACCACGCAGAACGACATCAACCTTGGGATTGTCAATATCGTGGTAGGTTTTGCGCCGCTGAAGCCGGCTGAGTTCGTCGTCATCAAGCTACAGCAAATGACCGGCCAGATCGCGGTCTAGGAGGATGGATCCATGGCTCAGTTTACCGCCAATGCACAGCGGTTCGATCCCTACAAGAACTTCAAGTTCCGCGTCAAGTGGGACGGCCGCTACGTGGCCGGCATCAGCAAGGTCGGCGCACTCAAGCGCACCACCGAGGTCGTCAAGCACCGCGAGGGCGGCGACCCCAGCAGCAGCCGCAAATCGCCCGGACGCACCGAGTTCGAGGCCATCACCCTGGAGCGCGGCGTGACCCACGACAAGGAGTTCGAGCAGTGGGCCAACAAGGTCTGGAACTACGGCGCCGGCCTGGGCTCCGAGATCTCGCTCAGCGACTTCCGCAAGGACCTCATCGTCGAGGTCTACAACGAGGCTGGCCAGTTGGCCATCGCCTACAAGGTCTACCGCGCCTGGGTGTCGGAGTTCCAGGCCCAGGCTGACCTGGACGGCAACGCCAACGCCGTCTTGATCCAGACCATCAAGCTGGAAAACGAAGGCTGGGAGCGCGACTACGAGGTCAGCGAGCCCTCTGAGCCAAAGTACACCGAGCCGGGTGGTTGAGTTGGTGGCCGCGATGAGCTTAGGAGCCAGCGCGCTGCTGGCGGCCTGGGAGGATGGAACGACGCAGCATCCCGTTCAGCGCGGCTTGACCCTGCTGGCCGCGGCCTGGCCGGAGCTGCCCGAAGCCGTCCTTTCCCAGATGAGCATCGGCCAGCGCGACGCCGCCCTGCTGACCCTGCGCGAGCAGTTGTTCGGACCGCGGCTGGCTGGCCTGGCCGCCTGCCCAGACTGTCGCGAGCAGTTGGATATCGCCTTCCAGGTGGACGACATCCGGGCGCCGCTGCCCCCGGCTGACGCCGCGGCTGAATTGACGCCCCTCACACATCTGGTCTTGCACCTGGCCGCCGGCGCCTATGAAGTGCAGTACCGGCTGCCCACCAGCGCCGACCTGCTGGCGGTCGCCGCGGCTGGCGATGCCGCCGCAGCCCGCCAGGCGCTGTTGCGCCGCTGCGTGCTGGCACTGCACCAGGATGGGGTCGACGCCGCCGAGACGGCGCTGGCCGATCTACCCGATTTCGTGGCGCAGGCCGTGGCGGCGCAGATGGAAGCGGCCGACCCGCAGGGCAACGTGCAACTGGCGCTGGACTGCCCCGCCTGCGGCCACCACTGGCTGCAAGCCTTTGACATTCTAACCTACCTGTGGCGCGAGATCGACGACTGGGCCCAGCGCACGCTGCACGAGGTGCACCTGCTGGCCACGGCATACGGCTGGAGCGAACAGGCGATTCTCGCCCTGAGCGCCCGCCGCCGCCACATCTACCTGGAGATGGTGCAAGGATGAGCGACTATCTGAGCGGCCTGGCCGCTCGCAGCCTCCTCTCGACTGACGGGGTCCTGCCCCGGCTGGCCTCCCGCTTCGAACCGGCGCCCGGCGCGAACCTTTTCCCGCACGCGCCTGCCCGTCGGCCCGACGCTTGGGATGGCGGGTTGGAGGACTTCGCCGAACTGGCGGCTGACAACGCGCCGCCGGTCAGCCGGCGCCGTGTGACTGCACCGGTTGCTGCATCCATGCTGTCCCTGGAAGCCTCTCCGATTCGCGATCCCAACGGCGCAACCGGGGTTGATCGTCTGAGCACGCGCCGCAGTCCCGATGTCCAGGTCGCCGTTCCGATCGCGCCCGTGGCCCAACCCGGTCCCGCGTACGGCCATGCGGAGCCGCCGAGTCTTGCTGCATCGATCCAACCCCCGCCCGGCCTCCGCCACGGCGACTCTGCCAGTGCGTCCAAGCCGCTGGTCGGCGAGTCTGTGCGGCCGCCGGATCGACCCCGGGACACGGCAGAGATCCCCGGGCTGGAGCAGCGCATCCGCTCGGCTGTCAGCGACGCGCTGGCTGGAGAGATCCTTCAGCACGCGCGGCAGGATCGCCCCACGCCGTCTCGCCAGGAGGCCGCGGGCGAGGTGCAGCCGGCCGCGCCCACGCTCGTCATCGCGCAGCCGCAGGTGGCGGTCGCCGCCCGACCCGCCACGGTGGACGCAGCAGCTGCCGGCAAGCCCAAAGCCCAACAGGAGCCGCCCCCGGCGCCCACGATCCACGTCACCATCGGCCGGATCGAGGTGCGGGCCACCCCGACGCCCTCCTCCGTGTCGCCCAGCCGGTCCAAGCCGGCGTCCACCATGAGCCTGGACGACTATCTGCGCCAGAAAGACGGAGGCAGCCGATGAGCGGCCCCTTTGCGCTGGCGGCGGTCAGCGCTGTGTTGCGTCGGCTGCTGGCCAGAGGCATCGGCGACGTGGACCTGTCGATCTTCGGCGGCGCGGCCAGCGTGATCACGCTGCATCCGCCCGACCTGGTCGAGACCGGCGCCAACGAGCTGGCGCAGCTCAACCTCTATCTCTACCGGGTCGAGCCCAACGCAGCGCTGCGCAACGAGGGTCTGGCCGCGCGCGGCGCCACCGGCGAGCGCCTCTCCAACCCGCCGTTGGCGCTGGACCTGCACTACCTGCTGACGGCCTACGGCGCACAGGAGCTGTATCCCGACGCTCTGCTGGGCTATGGCATGCAGGTGTTGCACGAGTTTCCCTTCCTCTCGCGCGACTTCATCCGCAAGACCTGGCCCGGCAGCGGCGCTGATGCGGTCGAGCAGGCGCTGGCTGCCTCTGGTCTGGCCGACCAGATCGAGACCATCAAGATCACGCCGGAGCCGCTGGCCACCGAGGAGCTGGCCAAGCTCTGGCCGGCCTTTCAGGCCAAACTGCGTATGTCGGCCTGCTACCGGGTGACAGTGGTGTTGATCCAGGCCAGCGAAGCCGCCAAGGCGCCACTGCCTGTGCTCAGGCAGGGCAAAGAAGGCGCGGGTCCCCGGGCCGTGGGCAGTCTGGTGCGCCCCTACCCGGAGATCGAGTCGCTCATTCTGCCTGATAACCAGCCGGCCGCGCTACTGGGCGCCAAGTTGACCATCGCCGGCCACGACTTCGCCGGCGAGACCGGCGACAAGAACTCGGTCACGGTCACTGTGCGGCTGTCAAACGACCGCTGGCAAGTGGCGCGCGATCTGAATCCAAATCCAATCCCGCCGCAGCAGCGCGACCAAGGCAGCGTCCACGCCACGATCCCCGACGACCCCGCTGCGCTGCCGGCCGGGCTGTACAGCCTCTCGGTCCGCGTGATGCCCAACGGCAAGCCAGACGCGGCGCGCAGCTCCAACGGTGCTCCGCTGCTGTTGGCGCCGAAGATCACGACGCCGCTGCCGGCCCAGTTCGCCGCAGGCCTGATCTCCTTGACCGTCAGCCCGCTGGTGCAGCCCGGCCAACAGGTCAAGCTCATCCTGGGCACCCGCGAGTTGCCGGCGCAGCCGATTAGCGACAAGACGGACACCGTCAGCTTCGACGCCCGCGACATGGCGCCCGGCGTGTACAAGGTGCGCCTGCGCGTTGACGGCATCGACAGCCTGCTGGTCGATCGCAGCGACCTAAAGGCCCTTAAGTTCGATCCATCGCAAGAGATCACAATCACGTGAGCAGCGCTATGAACGTCGAAGAGTGGCAAGAGCAAAACGGCCGCTACCTCTCGGCCTCGCTCGATTGGCTGCGCCTGCGCATGCGGCAATTGGAACGCGCGCAGCGCACGGCTGCCGGGCCGGCGCTGTCCGCCCAGGACGCCGCCGAGTCCCATTGGTCGCTGGACGAGACGGAGGTGGAGTTGGCGGCTGAGGCTGCTGGCCAGCGAGAGATCGAGTCTGGATCTGATCCGGCCGCGCAGAGCGTAGACGCGACCGCAGTCGAGTCGGCCAAAGCCAAGCCGTCGTTCTGGGAGCGCCTGTTCGGTCAGCCCAAGAACGCCAATGGCGGCCTGCCGGCGCCCGAGCCGGGCGTGCAGGGTCGGCGCTCGGATCTGTCCACGCAGCTCCGCCAGGCCGCGGCCCGGCGCGTCGAGGCCGCCCAGATGCAGCCACCGCCCGCGCTGCTCATGCTCAGCTATCAACTCGGCTTGAGCGAGTTCGAGCGCGACGCGCTGCTGCTCTGCGTGGCGCTGGAGCTGGACACGCGCATCGCTGCCTTGTGCGGCCGTCTACAGGGCGATGCGCTGCGGGCCTATCCGACCTTCGCGCTGGCGCTGCGGCTGTTCGACGACCCCGCCTGGGACGCGCTGTCGCCCCAGCGGCCGCTGCGCTATTGGCGGCTGATCGAGATCAACCAGCCCGGCGCGACCCCGCTGACCCAGAGCGCGCTGCGCGCCGACGAGCGCATCACCAACTACGTCAAGGGGCTGAACGCACTGGACGACCGGCTGGCCAACTGGCTGACCGGCCTGCGCGGCTCTGCCCATCTCAGCCCGTCGCAGGGCGAGACGGTGGAGACGGTGCTCTGGTATTGGCGTCACGCGCCGGCAGACGCGGGCTTGCCCGTCGCCCAAATGTTGGGCGCGGACAGCCAGAGCAAGCGCCTGGCGGCCCGCCAGGTCGCCCTCGAGATGCAGCGCCAGTTGTACGGCATCGCGGCCGACGAGCTGCCCACCAACCAGGCCGACCTGGAGCTGTTCACCCGGCTGTGGCAGCGCGAGAGCCTTCTGCTGCCGTTGGCCCTGCACGTAGACGCACAGACGCACGACTCGCCGGAAGGCTGGCGCACGCTGGATCGCTTCCTGACCCGCGCGGCCGACGCCAACGGACTGCTGCTGCTGGCCGTGCGCGACGCCCTGCCGGAGCTGGCGGCGGCCACCTTCACGGTGGACGTGGCCCGGCCGACGCTGGCCGAGCAGCGCGCGGCCTGGCTGCACCTGCTGGCCGACGAGCGGCTGGCCAACCAACTGGCCTCGCAGTTCAACTTCAACCTGCCCGACATCCTGGCCATCGCGGACCAGGTCGAGCCGGCTGCGCTGTCTGGCGGGAGCCACGATGTCTGGGAGCTGTGCCGGGCCAGAACCCGCCCACGGCTGGACACGCTGGCCCAGCGCCTGCGCCCCGTGGCTACCTGGGAGGACCTGGTGACGCCGGAGGAGCCGGGCCGGCTGCTGCACGCCATCGCCGACCAGGTGCGCGGCCGGGCCACGGTCTACGAGGACTGGGGCTTCGCCCAACGCTTGAACCGCGGCATGGGCATCAGCGCCCTCTTTGCCGGCGAGAGCGGCACCGGCAAGACCATGGCGGCCGAGGTGATCGCCAACGACCTGCGGCTGGACCTCTATCGCATCGACCTATCGGCTGTCGTCAGCAAGTACATCGGCGAGACCGAGAAGAACCTGCGCCGGCTGTTCGACGCGGCGGAGGACGGCGGCGCGATCCTCTTCTTCGATGAGGCCGACGCGCTGTTCGGCAAGCGCAGCGAGGTCAAGGACAGCCACGACCGCTACGCCAACATCGAGATCAATTACCTGTTGCAGCGTATGGAGGCTTACACCGGGCTGGCGATCCTGGCGACGAACATGAAGACCGCGCTGGACCCGGCCTTCGTGCGCCGGCTGCGCTTCATCGTCAACTTCCCCTTCCCTGCACCGGCCGATCGCCGGCGCATGTGGCAGCAAGCCTTCCCGCCCGAGACGCCGCTGGAGCGCAGCGAC
Organism: Caldilineales bacterium; assembly: GCA_021463315.1. Classification (GTDB taxonomy): domain Bacteria; phylum Chloroflexota; class Anaerolineae; order JAAEKA01; family JAAEKA01; genus JAAEKA01. Next base: position 7,332 of record JAJTXO010000174.1, read on the forward strand.
CCCAGCGCGGCGGTGGATTTCGACCGGCTGGCCCGCCTGAACCTGACCGGCGGCAACATCCACAGCATTGCCCTCAACGCGGCCTTTCTG
>JAJTXO010000175.1 GCA_021463315.1 Caldilineales bacterium
TTCGTCATGGCTGACCTCCATTGGCCAGCCTATCATATCTTCCATCAGCTTTCAAATCGCGCTTCGCCACTCGTCGGTTTGAGGCGAAGCTTCGCTAGATTGAATGATCTTGTGGCTCCAAACCGTATGGACGACCAGGCGACGGTATCCATGTCCCCCCCTCGCAGGTTCTCCGCTTGCGGAGATGTGATCCAGCAACGAGCCGGCCGTTCGATGGCCGGAGAGGTGGTTTTTGCCGCCGCACGACCGGGTGAACGCCGGCCATGCCGGCTCTGTGTCACCATGGCACAGATTGCGCGCAGCAAGAAGGAGGGTCGCTATGTTAGCTCGTTTTCGTTGGTTTCCGTTGTCTTTGTTGGTAACGTTTGGCTTACTGGCGTTGTTGGCGGTTGCCTGCACCCAGCCATCGTCCCCGATCCGCGCCCGTCTCACGCTGACAGGTGAGCCGGCTATCGGCAAACCGGTCGTGTTCACCCTGGATATCACCTCCTCGGAGCCCATCACCGATGTCACGTCCGTCATCACTCTGCCAGCGGGTGTCGAAGCGTTGAGCGAGGCCACCCAATGGACCATACCACGCGTCGACGTGGGGCAGCACTACAGCTTCTCCACTACGGCGCAGGTGGTTGAGGACGGCTACCACGTCATTTACGGAGGAGCATACAAGGAGTCTTATTACCAGGGGCAACTGACTGCGCGCCACGGCGGCGGCGACAGCTTCCACATCATCGTCGAAGGCGACGATACCTGGGTCAGCAAGAGCCCGCCAGAGAATACGTGGAGGAGTACTGGTTCCATCGGCGCGTCACCAGAAAGGCCCGAATTGGTAGACACTGAACTGAAGCTCAGTGGCCCGCTGGCAGCCGAAGGTTTGATCGAGGTAACATACACTGTCACACCTCGCATTGATCTGACCAACGTTGAGGTTGGCTTGGACGGCTTCCTGGGAGGTTTGAGTGCAGCAAGCCCGCAGATTTCGACTAGTGGTGAAACCACCATGACCTTGTTGGTTGTCCCGGAAGCATTGGAATTCAGTAGAAGCACCAGGTGGGTAGGGGTGATGCAACAAGGGCAAACATACACCTTCCGGATCACTCTGGATGTCACAGACAATGGGTCGAACGAGCTGTATGCATGGGTGAACGAACGCGATCCGACCGATGGCCATACCGTCGTTGGAAAGGTGGACAAGCTCGATCTGCAATATTACCGTCCGCGCTGGGCGCGTTAGCAGGGAATACGACCTTGAGGAGGTGGAATCATGTCCCAACGATCACATTGGATGCTGGTGGCGTTGGCAGCCGGTCTGTTCGGCGCCGTATTGGTGCTGGGCGGCACGTATTTCCCTGGCGCGCCTGGAGTTACGGCGCAGGCTGATGCGCCAACGGCGACGGAGCATTCGCTACCCGACAGTTCGACCTCGGCGACTCCTTGGGCGTCTGGCAAAGACGGGCCGGCCTTCGGAGAACCCACGGAGATAGACCAGTCGGTCGTGGTGGAGCTCGATCCCCAGGCGACAATTTGGGAAGCTGCTCCGGTGGTGGATGAAGAACAGGTCCCTCTGGGCGCTATCCACCCTGAATGGGACCGCTCTCCGGACGGTTGGTCCACCGTGGTATGGGAAACGTTCGACAACAATAGCTGGCACACCTATTGGCAGTTGGGATACGAATCGGGCAAGCATTCCAGCTACTGGGGGCCCGATGACACACGTGCGTCGCAATACGGAGGGGATACCGACGCCTGGCCGAATCGTGCAGGGCCGAGCGGCCTTGATCCCCAATTCAACCTGCATCCCCATAACGCAGCGAGTTGGATGACCTATGGGCCGTTTAGCCTGGTGGGCGCCTCCGATGCGACGCTCAACTTTGACTACTGGCTCGATACCGAGGTCAACTACGATTGGTTTCAGGTGCTGGCTTCAACCAATGGAGGCAACTTCTACGGGAACCAGTATAGCGGCGCGGCAACTTACTGGCAATCCCGCCAGTTCAGCCTGGCGAATTTTCCCGGCTTGGGCAATCTGTTGGGGCAGCCGCAGGTGTGGATCGCATTTCGCTTCACCAGCGACGCCACCGTCAACCGCGCAGGCGTCTGGCTGGATAACGTGGGCGTGCAGAAGTACACGCCGCCAACTCCTACACCGACCTGGACACCCACACGCCCACCTACCGCCACGCCCACGCGCACGCCAACGGCTACACCCACCAACACGCCGACGCCTGCGCCGGTCACCATATCTGGCCGGATCACGTACTCGGACAGCGGCAATCAGTACACCGTTCCCGGCGCGTATGTCGAACTGTTCGACGCCTACAACAGCCTGTTGGCTACTGGCTGGGCTGACGGCAACGGTAACTTTGCGTTCAGCCCTGTCGTTCTGCCGGCCAATCGAAACGTGTACGTGCGGGTGATTGCCAGGGATGCCAACCATGAAATCTATCCCCCTGCGCCGGGCGCGATCTATTGGGCATTATCAGATCCGGTACAGGTACCTTATGGTGTGACGCAATACCCCGTCAATGTTGGTATTCGTCAAGTGGATAACGGCCCATGGATGGTCTTGCGCACACTTCACGCCAATCGATCGGGATTCGGCGCAAGCGGATGCGGGATGGTGACGGTCCGCTGGCCAGGACCCACCGTGCCATTGCTGCCAAAGGCAACTTTCGCTCGTCCGTGCGAGATCTTTCTGGCCGGCGGCGAGCACCAGGACCAGCGGGATCCAGACGTCATCCTGCATGAGTATGCGCACGCCATGATGTGGGGCGACTATGGCTACTGGCCCGCCTGCCCCGGCACGGTGGTGTTCTGGCCTGGCTCCTCGGCCTGTTATCGCAATCACCACTGGAACATGACCACGGATCCAGAGTTTGCCTGGTTCGAGGGTTGGCCCAACTTCATCCAGGGTATGTTGCAAGGCGATGGCTCCTACACAGACTCCCACTCAAATCCGAGTCAGAGCTTCACTTATTTCTTGGAAGGCTACTCATCTGGCGATCCCCGTGGCGCCAATGTCGAGGGATCTGTCGCGCGTCTGCTGTGGGACTTGTGGGACCCGGTGAGCGCGGACGACAACGACGACGTTGATCTTGACAACAACGCCGTCCTCAATGCCTACCGGCGCTGGCGGCCGGGTGGCGCTGGCAACTACACGGACAACGTCTTAACCGAGTACTGGCAAAGCATGCAAGATGGCGGCCAGACCTGTAGCGCCCTGTGGAACACCTATACACAACACGGCATTCCTCCCATCCTGGCGCCAAGCAATGTTCAAGCGACGCGCCTCGGCGGCGACATCCGCATCACCTGGCAGGATAACGCCAACAACGAGGGCCAGTACCGCGTCCAACACAGCGTAAACGGCGGCGCATGGACATTTCTCAACTGCTACCCTGGCAACACAACTCAGATCAGCCACGCTGGCGCGTCGCCTGGTTCGTCCTATCAATACCGGGTGCGCGCCGGTTTGGATGGCAGCTGCAATCCCAACACCTGCTTAACCGACTGGGTTTCCTCCAACGTCGTGCCGGCCGTCCCTGTAACACCCACGAGCACCCCGACCCGAACACCTACGCCAGCTCAGGGTGCAACACCGACGCCAACTCCCACGCTCACCCGTACACCCACGCCAGCGCCGGGTGCTACATCCACACCAACTCCCACGCCCACCCGCACACCCACGCCAACGCCGGGTGCAACACCAACGCCAACTCACACTCCGACCCGGACGCCCACGCGCACACCGACCATCACGCCGGTCGGCACAGCCACTCCTACGCCGACTCGCACACCTACCAGAACAAGAACACCAACGCCAACACGCGGACTCCTGCCAACATCCACACCAACGGATGATTGTCCGCCGGGTGTCTGTCGCTGACGCCTACTTAACCAACATTCGGCCCGCCGCCGGTGCAGTCGCTTTCGCCATGGGATTCGCCGCAGCTTACCGCAAAGCCCCCCTGCCGTCAAATCCCTTAGCGGTATCATCTCAATAGAGGGGGAAGACTTCCGAAGTCTTATGGACTGTGAGTCCGTTTTGAACAAACCTGCGCAGACTTCGGAAGTCTCGCCCCCCGGTTTTTTGAGATGATACCGACAAGCCGACGAGGGCGGGAGAACCGTGGCCGCCAAGCGCCGCCGGCCGGGGCGCGTCAATCCACCAGCCATCTTGCCGATCATCTGGCGCGGGGGTATAATCGCTCCATGCTATCCAAAAGTTGGCATCTCTTCCGTAGAGATGCCAACTTTGTCTAACGCAAGGAGATCATCTGTGAACATTCTAGGTCGCCTGTCGATCTTTCCCCGTATTCCCGAAGCGTTGCACCGGCTGCCGGAGCTGGCCAACAACCTGTGGTGGAGCTGGAACGACGAAGCTCAAGCTATCTTCCGCGACATCGACCCCGAGCTGTGGGAGCGCGTGACCCACAATCCGGTCAAACTGCTGCGCGAGGTCAAGCAGGCCAAGCTGGATGCAGTCGCCGCCGACGCGCCCTTCGTGGCCCGCTATCAGGCCGTGCTGGACCACTTCGACGCCTACATGAACCCGGCCGAGACCTGGTTCAGCCGCACCTTTCCCGACCTGGCCGGCCAGACCATCGCCTACTTCTCGGCCGAGTTTGGCCTGCACGAGGCGCTGCCCATCTACTCCGGCGGCCTGGGCGTGCTTTCGGGCGATCACTGCAAGACAGCCAGCGATCTGGGCCTGCCCTTCGTCGCCATCGGCTTCCTCTATCCCCAGGGCTATTTCACCCAGTACATCAACTCCGAAGGCTGGCAGGAGGCCCGCTACAGCAAGCTGAGCTTCTCCGAGGTGCCGGCCACCCCTGCCATCGGCCAGGACGGCCACGAGGTGTTGGTCAAGTGCGACCTGCCCGGCCGCGAGGTCTACGCCAAGGTCTGGAAGATCCAGGTCGGCCGCATCCCCCTCTACCTGATGGACACCGACGTGCCGCAGAACCAGCCGGGCGATCGTGAGCTCAGCGCGCGGCTCTACGGCGGCGACCAGAACCTGCGCATCAGCCAGGAGTTTGTGCTGGGCATCGGCGGCGTGCGCGCGGTGCGAGCGCTGGGCCTGCAGCCGGCCGTCTGGCATATGAACGAAGGCCATTCGGCCTTCCTCGGCCTGGAGCGGGCGCGCCACTACGTGCAGGACCAGGGGCTGAGCTTTGCCGCGGCGCTGGAGGTGGTGCGCGCCAGCACTGTCTTCACCACCCACACCCCGGTGCCCGCCGGCCACGACGTCTTCAACTGGGATATGATGGACCGCTTCTTCAGCCACTATTGGCCGCAGTTGGGCCTGGAGCGGGAACAGTTTCTGGCGCTGGCGCGGCACGACCAGGTGTGGGGGCCCGGCTTCAGCATGACCGTGCTGGCGCTGCACATGGCCGGCCGCACCAACGGCGTGGCCGCGCTGCACGGCATCGTCTCGCGCGATATGTGGCAATGGCTGTGGCCGGGCACGCCCGTGGACGAGATCCCCATCGGCCATGTCACCAACGGCGTGCATCTGGAGACCTGGCTGGGGCCAGAGATGGCCGCGCTGCTGGATGCCCACCTGCCGGCCGGCTGGCGGGATCGGCTGGATGAGCCGGGCGTGCTGGACGGCATCTACGCCATCCCCGCGGCCGATTTCTGGCAGACCCACATGGCCGCCAAGCGCCGGCTGATCGACTTCGTGCGCCGCCGCGCCCGCGCCCGCGCCATTCGTCAGGGCGAATCGCCCGCGGTGCTGGCGCAGATCGAGCACGTCTTCGATGTGGACGCCTTCACCATCGGCTTCGCCCGCCGCTTCGCCACCTACAAGCGCGCGACCCTGATCTTTCAAGACATGGCGCGCTTCAATCGGCTGCTCGCCAATCCCCATGGCCCGACGCAGATCGTGTTCTCTGGCAAGGCCCACCCGGCCGACGACGCGGGCAAGACCTACATCCAGCACATTGTGCGCGTGGCGCAGACGCCGGAGTACTGGGACAAGGTGGGCTTCATCGAGAACTACGACATGAACGTGGGCCGCTATCTGGTGCAAGGCGTCGATCTGTGGCTGAACAACCCGCGCCGGCCGCGCGAGGCCAGCGGCACCAGCGGCGAAAAGGCCGCCATGAACGGCGTGCCCAATCTCAGCGTGCTGGATGGCTGGTGGGTCGAGGGCTACAACGGCAAGAACGGCTGGGTGATCGGCGAGGAGCGAGAGTACCGCGACCACGAGGTGCAGGACGAGGCAGACTCCCTCTCTCTCTACCAGGCGCTGGAACAGGACATCGTTCCCCTTTTCTTCGACCGCGACGACCAGGGCGTGCCGCAGGGCTGGGTGGCCGTGGCCAAAGAGGCCATGCACAGCAGCCTGTGGGCCTTCAGCTTCCGCCGCATGCTGGAGGAGTATTGCCAGCAGCTCTATAGCCCCGCGGCCCACGGCAGCGCACAAGTGGCCGCGGCCAAGTTCGCCACCGCGCGCGATCTGGCCGCGTGGAAGGCCAAGGTGCGCCAGAGCTGGCCCCAGGTCGGCGCGGCCGCGCAGGGGCCTGACGAAAGCCAGCTCACCATCGGCGAGGCCGCCACGGTCAGCGCACAGGTTCATCTGGGCGGCCTGCGGCCGGAGGATGTGCTGGTGGAGATCGTCTTCGGCGAGGACGATGGCGGCGGGCTGGCTGAGCCGGTTGCCACCGCCATGGCCCTGGTCGGGAAGCAAGCCAACGGCGTGCTGCTCTACCGCGGCGACTTCGAGCCCCACCACACCGGCGCGCTGGTCTACGGCGTGCGTGTGCTGCCCCATCATCCCGCCATGCTGAACAAGCACGAGCTGGGCCTGGTTCGTTGGGCCCACTGAGATCTTGCACCGGACGCTATGAACCTTCTCACCCTGGGCCCCATCCGCCGGATGCGCCAACACCACGCCGTCGAACATGCCACCATCACCCTGCTGATGGCGCGCCATCGCGGCCTCTCCCTGGTGGGCGGCCGCAGCGACCATCGCGGCTTCTACATCGTCGGCGCAGTAGACACTGACCGGCTGGCGGAGGCGGCCGACGAGGCGCTGCGCCGCTTGCAGCGCGGCGAAGCTGAGCTGGCCATCCATCCCAACTGCGGCACCAACCTGATCACCACCGGCGCCATGACCGGCCTGGCCGCGCTGGGCGCCAGCGCGGCCAGCCGTTGGCGGCAGGCTGGGCTGGTCGATCGTGCGGCCGCGGCGGTGTTGGCTGCCACGGCCGCCGCGCTGGCCAGCAAGCCGGTGGGCCTGCGTTTGCAGCGCCACGTAACCACCCTGGCCGACGTAGCTGGCTTAACGGTCGAATCCATCACCCGCCGCCAGTTGGGCCGCGTGGTGATCCACTTCGTTGCCATCGCCAGCGCCCCTTGAGGACCTCAGCCCGGCGCGGCTGAGATCAGCCGCGCCGGGCTGGAGCGTCC
>JAJTXO010000176.1 GCA_021463315.1 Caldilineales bacterium
CCGACCACCACTTCCTTGTCCACCACCACCCGGTCCAGCACCGCGCCCGGCCCGATCCAGGCGTCGTTCATGACCACCGATTCGCGCACGACCGCGCCGGGCGAGACGTAGACGCCCGGCGAGAGCACCGAACGCTCCACCTGGCCGCGGATGATGCAGCCATTGGCCACCATGCTGTTGAGCACCCGCGCCTGCGGGCCCAGCTTGACCGGCGGGCGTTCCTGGCTGCGGGTGCGCACCGCCCACGTGTGATCATAGAGGTTGAGCGGCGAGGCAGGATCCAGCAGATCCATGCTGGTCTGCCAGTAGCTGTCCACCGTTCCCACGTCCACCCAGTAGCCCTCGAAACGATAGGCAAAGGTGCGATAATCGCGGATCATCTCCGGGATGACATGCTTGCCGAAATCCAGGTCAGGGTGCTCAGCCGAGCCGGCCAGCAGGCGTTGTTCCAACACGTCGGCGTTGAAGATGTAGATGCCCATACTGGCCAGATTGCCCTTGTCGCGCTCCTTGGGCTTTTCGTGAAAGGCCGTGATGCGCAGTTCCTCGTCCACCGACATGATGCCGAAGCGGTCGGTCTCCTCGACAAGCACTTCCATCACCGCTACGGTCATGTCGGCGCGGTTCTCGTCGTGGAAACGCAGCATCCTGGCATAGTCCATCTTGTAGATATGGTCGCCGCCCAGCACCAGCACCCGCTCAGCCCGCAGATCGCGCACGTAGTCGAAGTTCTGCAGCACAGCATCGGCCGTGCCGCGGTACCAAACTTGCGTGCCGCCGCCCACCTGGTAGGGCTGGAGCAGGCGCACGCCGCCGGCGGCCCGGTCCAGGTCCCACGGCTTGCCGATGCCGATGTGCTCGTTGAGCGAATGAGGCCGGTATTGGGTCAGCACCGCGATGTTGTAGATGTTGGAGTTGACACAGTTGGACAGGGCGAAGTCGATGATGCGATACTTGCCGGCGAAGGGCACCGACGGCTTGGCCCGCTGCTCCGACAGCACGGTCAAGCGCGTGCCCGCGCCGCCGGCCATGATCATGGCGACTACCTTCATGGAAGCCTCCTTGCTGGGGGTGTGGTTGTGCAGGGGCGGACGGGCAGCGTGAAGCGTGAACCTTGACGCGTGACCCAGGCATACGTTGACCCGCGCCGCCATGTGTGCTATATTCTAGCCTAGCATTGGTCAAGTGGCAAGTAGGTATGACGCTATACAACAGATGGATGACGATGATGAACGACCCGTCGCCCGGCGACTATCTGGGCAATATCACCTTCACCGTGCTGGACGTGGAGACCACGGGGCTGAGTGCGCCCAGCGGCGACCGCATCTGCGAGATCGCGCTGCTGCGCCTGCGCGGCGGCAAGGTGTTGGACAGCTTCGAGAGCCTGATCGATCCAGAGCGCTCCATCTCTTCTGGCGCCGCGGCCGTCAACGGGCTGAGCGATTTCCAGCTCCGGGGCCAGCCGCTGTTCGCTCAGGTGGCCGAGCGGGTGCAGACCCTGCTGGAGGGCGCCGTGTTGGTGGCCCACAACGCGGCCTTTGACTTGAGCTTTCTGGCCGCCGAGTGGCGCCGGCTGCGCTGGCCGCCCCGCATGGGCTTCACCGTGGACACCCTGCTGCTGGCCCGCCGGCTCTACGCCTTTCGGCACAACAATCTGGCCGACGTGGCCCGCTCGCTGCGGGTGCGCATCGACCGCGAGCATCGGGCCATGGGCGACGTGTGGACGACGCAGGGCGTCTTGCAGGCGATGCTGGCCGACCTCAATCGCCAGGGCAAGGCGACCTTGGGCCATCTGTTGGACGCCCAGGGGGGCAACGTGCTCTGGCCTGAGCCGCAGAGCCGGCCGCTGCCGCCGCTGCTGGAGACCGCACTGGGCGAGGGGCGCCGCCTTTGGCTGCGCTATCGCAGCCCGCAAGGCCAGATCAGCGAGCGCTGGGTCGAGCCGCTGGATGTGACCGGCGGCGGCCAGGCGCTCTATCTGGCCGCCTATTGTCTGGAGCGCGGCGAGCAGCGCACCTTCCGCCTGGATCGCATTCTGGCCATGCGGCTGGACGAGGGACCGGGCGATGGATCGAGCCGAGGCTGATGGAACGACAGACGATCACCGAGCGCGCGGCCTGGAACCGCGCCCTGTTGGCCCTGCCGGAACCGCATCTGCTGCAAAGCTGGGAGTGGGGCGCGGTCAAGGCGCAAACCGGCTGGGCCGCACACCGCCTGCTTTGGCCGGCGCCGGGCCGCGCTGCGCCCCTGGCCGCGGCCAGCCTGCTGGTGCGTCGCATCAGCAAGTTGCCCTGGGGCGTGGGCTACGTGCCCAAAGGGCCAGCGCTGGACTGGACGAACCTGGCCACGGTGCAGGCGGCGCTGGAGGGGATCGAGCGCGCCGCGCGCCAGCGCCGCGCGTTCTTCGTAAAGATCGATCCCGACGTGGATCCCGCCAGCCCAGCCGGCCAGCAGGTGCTCGCGACCCTGCGCGGCCGTGGCTGGCAGCCTTCGGCGGAACAGATCCAGTTCCGCAACACCGCGCTGCTGGACCTGGCCGTGGGCGAAGAGGGGCTGCTGGCCGGCATGAAGCCCAAATGGCGCTACAACATCGGCCTGGCCCAGCGCCGCGGGGTGCAGGTGCGCCTGGGCGGCCCGGACGACCTGCCGGCGTTCTATGCGCTCTACAGCGAGACCGGCGAGCGCGATGGCTTCATCGTGCGCCCCTTCGACTATTACCGGCAGACCTGGCTGCGTTTCATGCAGCCGGCCGATGCGCAGGCGCCCTGGGCCGAGCTGCTGCTGGCCGAGGTGGAGGGGGACGCGGTGGCCGGGCTGATCCTGTTCGGCTTCGGCAGGACGGCCTGGTATCTGTACGGCGCATCCAGCCAGCGGCAGCGCAACCTGATGCCCAACCATCTGTTGCAGTGGGAGGCGATGCGCCGGGCCATGGGCCGTGGCTGCGTCACCTACGACCTGTGGGGCGCGCCCGACGTGCTGGATGAAAGCGACAGCATGTGGGGCGTGTGGCGCTTCAAAGAGGGCTTCGGCGCCCAGTTTGCGCCCCACATCGGCGCGTGGGATTTCCCCGTCCATCGGCAGCTCTACCGCCTTTACACGGAGGCTATGCCGGCCGTGCTGAATTGGATGCGCGGCCGGCATCGATCCGCCGGCCGCGACCTGGAAAGTACGCTCAACTATGGGTGAGCTGGCCGCGCTGGTCACTTCCCTCCTCTGGACTTTCACGTCGATCTTCTTTACGCTGGCCGGACGGCGGGTAACCTCGTCGGTGGTCAACCGGGTGCGCCTGGCCCTGGCTGTGCTCTACCTCTCGCTGGCGCATCTGATCGTCACCGGACAGCTCTGGCCGCTGGACGCCGGGCCCTCGCGCTGGCTATGGTTGGGCCTTTCGGGCATCGTCGGCCTGGTGTTGGGCGACGCGGCCCTGTTTCAGGCCTATGTGCAGATCGGCCCGCGGCGCACCCAGTTGGTGATGACGTCGGCGCCGGTGATCGCCTCGGTTGGGGCCTGGCTGCTCTGGAACGAGCGCCTGACGCCCGCGCAGGTGGCCGCCATGGCCGTGGTCATCGGCGGCATTGCCTGGGTGGTGTCGGAGCCACGGCCGGCCACCGGCGAGCATAGGTTTCCCGGCGACAGCGATCACCGCACCTACCGGCTGGGGCTGTTGTTGGCGCTGGGCGGGGCGCTGGGCCAGGCCGGCGGTCTGCTGCTGGCCAAACAAGGGTTGGGAGGCGGTTTTGCGCCGCTCTCAGCCACCATGATCCGCATGTTGGCGGCGACCGCAGCCATCTGGCTGCTGGCCGGCGCGCAGGGTCGGGTGCGCAGCACCTGGCAGCGTCTGCAAGACCGACGCGCGCTGCTGTTGATCGCCAGCGGCGCGCTGGTCGGTCCTTTCCTGGGCGTGTGGATGTCCATGGTGGCAGTGCAGCGAGCGCCGCTGGGGATCGCCAGCACCTTGATGGCTCTGACGCCGATTCTGTTGATCCCCATCAGCGCGTGGATCTTCCGTGAGCGTGTGACGGGGCGGGCGGTGGCTGGCACCGCCGTGGCCTTGCTGGGCGTAACGCTGCTCTTTCTGCTGTGACGCGCCCTACTCAGCCCAGGTAATCGTCTCCATAAGGCGCGAAGGGAAGGTCTTGTCCTCTTCTTGGAGCTTCAGCGCGGACTGACAGAACCAGCGCTTCTTCCCACAGCGTGGTATCGCCGGCCGCCAGCATGGACTTGAGGATGTCACGGCGCAGCCGCACCCTTTCGGTCGGCTCCGCTATCCTGTCGGCATGACGAGAGGCCATGGAGACGATTCGCAGGCCGCGCTCACGGTTGACCGGAAGCGTGGAGCGCACGACTCGTGCCAACCAGATTGCAGCAAGCCGGTGGGCATCTTGATCGCCGATGGGAGGCCGTTATCCAGAACTTACCCATTTGTCGCGAGCGACATCTGGTGTCTGGCTCCTGCTTCATTTCTTCGCCCTCATGTCAGCAAGCCGAGTGCCTATCAACAATCTATCTACATGATTGTTGATAGATTGTTGATAGGGACGGGCAGGGCTACGATGTCAACGTATACCGTACCCAGCGGCGCTCACCCTGCCGCTGCAGGACGCCTTCAGCCAGCATCTTCTGCAAGACATAGTTGACCCGCCGCGCATCTACGCGGAGCAGATCGCGACACTCAGCGTTGTTGATGCTGCCGTGTTCTTTGACGTAAGCGATGATCCGTTCCTCGTCGGAGAGCGGCATTGGCCCGGTCTCCGTCTTCGCCGCCGGACTCAGCGTGTAGTACGCCCAACGCCGCGTGCTGTGCTGCTCGACCAGGCCGGATTGAACGAGACCGCGCAGCTCGCGGCTCGCCACAACCGAGTCTACGTGGTTGAGCCGTTGGTAGTCGCTGTTTATAGAAGCACGGCTTTTGCTCCGAAGCCACCTCGAAGACCTCGATCGCCAGCACCGATTTGCCTTGAATCTCGATCAGTGTGAATTCGGGACGTAGGGCCGGTTCCATGTTCTCGGCCGCCAGACTGCTCACGTCTTCTATGATCCGGTGCGCGCCCCCCACGCCAGCTACCTCGAAAGCGCGGTTTTCGTCCAGGCCGAGCAAGATCACGCCGCCGCCCGTGCGATTGGCGAAGGCCGACAGCGACTCGTAGAGGCGTTTGGGCGTTCCGCTCTGGGCAGCCTTCACCTCTACATCGCTCAGCTCGCTCTGGAAACGTTGAACTGTCTGGATCAGATCGAGAAGCTCATCTTGTGTCATGGCTCGTTATGCTCAAACAGGGCGCCGAAGCCTTGGAATCTTCACTCCCCGGTCTCTGCGCCCTCTCCGCTACGCTTCGCTGCGAGACTTCGTGCGCCTCTGCGGTGCATTCTACAGCTCGCTCGACCGCGTGCGAATGCGCTCTACCGTGGCCGCGATGAAGGCGGCTACTGGCAGGTCGTTTTGCCGGCTGCCGTCGCGGCGGCGCAGGGAGACGGCGTTGTTGGCCATCTCCTGGTCGCCCACCACCAGCATGTAGGGCACCTTCATGAGCTGGGCGTTGCGGATCTTGGCGTTCATGCGCTCGCTGCCCAGATCGGCCGCGCCGCGGATGCCAGCCTGCCGGAGCTGCGCCGCCACCTGGCTGGCATACTCGCCGTGGCCGTCGGTGATGGGGATCACTCGCACCTGCTCGGGCGCCAGCCAGACCGGGAACGCGCCTGCGTAGTGCTCGATCAGGAAGCCGATCATACGCTCGTGGGTGCTCAGCGGCGCGCGGTGGATGCACAGCGGCGTCTCCTCCTGGCCCTCGGCGTTGACGAAGCTCAGGTCGAAGCGCTCCGGCACCGCAAAATCCACCTGGTTGGTGGCCAGCGTAAACTCCTTGCCGATCGCGCTCCAGATCTGCACGTCGATCTTGGGGCCGTAGAACGCGGCCTCGTCGGGCACCTCCACGAAGGGCACGCCGCCGTTGAGCATGGCGTTGCGCACCATCTCCTCGGTCTTGAGCCACAGCCGCTCGTTGTCCACGTACTTCTTGCCCAGCCCCTTCGCGGCGTGGGTGCTCAGCCGCATCACGTAGCGGTCGATGCCGAACAGATCGAAGTAGGCCCGGTACATGGCGATCACGGCCATGAACTCCTGCTCGAACTGCGCCTCAGAGCAGTAGATGTGGGCGTCGTTCATCTGCATGGAGCGCACGCGCAGCAGGCCCAGCAGCTCGCCGCTCTTCTCGTAGCGGTAGCAGGTGCCGTACTCGGCCAGGCGGATGGGCAGGTCACGGTAGCTCCTGGGCTTGGCCGCATAGATCTTGTGGTGGAAGGGGCAGTTCATCGGCTTCATGTAGTAGCGCACCCCTTCCAGCTCCATGGGCGGGTACATCGATTCGGCGTAGTAGGGCAGATGGCCGCTGCGCTGGAAGAGCGCCTCCTTGGTCAGGTGCGGCGAGCGCACCCGCTGGTAGCCCGCGGCCTCCTCCATCTCCTTGGCCAGATCCTCCAGCTCCTCGATCAGGATGCCGCCGTTGGGCAGCCAGAGCGGCAGACCGGGGCCGACCTCGTCGTCGAAGATGAAGATCTCCAGCTCCTTGCCCAGCTTGCGGTGGTCGCGCTTCTTGGCCTCCTCCAGCATCTGCAGATAGGCCTGCAGCTCCTTCTTGTTGGGCCAGGCCGTGCCGTAGATGCGCTGCAACATGGGGTTGGCCTCGTCGCCGCGCCAGTACGCGCCGGCCACCGTCATCAGCTTGAACGCGTCGGCCGGGATCTGTCCCGTATGCTCCAGGTGCGGCCCGCGGCACAGGTCCTCGAAGCTGTCGTGCTTGAACGTGCTGATCACCGGCGCCTCGTCGGTCTCGTTGCCATACTCGTCGATGCCGCCCTGGGCCAGCCCGTCGATCAGCTCCAGCTTGTAGGGCTGGCCCGCGAAGAGCTGGCGCGCCTCATCCGCGCTGACCTGGCGATATTGGAAGGGATGCCGGCCGGCGACCACCTGGCGCATGCGCTTCTCGATGGCCGCCAGGTCTTCGGGCGTGAAGGTGCGCGGCTTGCCGTCCTCCCCCTTGCCCAGGTCGAAGTCGTAGTAGAAGCCGTTCTCGATGGGCGGGCCGATGGCGATCTTGGCCTGGGGGTGCAGCTCCACCACCGCCTGGGCCATCACATGCGCCGCGCTGTGGCGCAGCTTGTACAGATCGTCTTTTGCCAAATCGCTGGATTTTGCCATGGTGTTCTCTCCTGAGGGGGTAGATTGGTAGATTGGTAGATTGGTAAATTGGTGGGGTGCGTACATGACCAATCTACCAATTTACCAATTTACCAACCTACCAATTTACCAATTTACCAACCTACCAATTTACCAATCTACCAAGCACCTGTCTTCAAGAATCAACAACCC
>JAJTXO010000177.1 GCA_021463315.1 Caldilineales bacterium
ATCAGGATCAGGAGCCAGTGGCCTTGGGATCGACCTTGCCGTCGATGATGTCCTGGATCACCTGCTCGATCTGAGCGGTGAGCTCAGCCGGCACCTTGTCCTCGAAGTCGTGGTAAGGCGCCAGGCCGACGCCGCCGTTGGCCAGCGTGCCCAGGTAGTCATCGCCCAGGGTCAGGCTGCCGTCCACCAACGCCGCGATGGTGTCGAAGACGGCCGCGTCCATGTTCTTCAGCACCGAGCTGAGGAAGACGTCGCTGAACTCGGGCGCCGAGACGAACTGGTCGCTGTCCACGCCGATCATCATCAGGCCGCGCTCTTGCGCCGCAGCCGCGCTGCCCAGGCCGACCGGGCCGGCCACGGGGAAGATCACGTCGCAGCCCTCGTCGA
Source organism: Caldilineales bacterium (assembly GCA_021463315.1). Lineage (GTDB taxonomy): Bacteria > Chloroflexota > Anaerolineae > JAAEKA01 > JAAEKA01 > JAAEKA01. The sequence goes on from JAJTXO010000177.1 coordinate 388, forward strand.
AGAAGACCTCGGCCAGGCGGCGGCCGTCGTCGGTGGACTCGAAGTTGCCGGCGAAGACGCCATCGTTGACAGCGTTATCCCAGCCCAGCAGCTCGACAGCCGCGTCGTTCTGGCTGTTGTAGTAGTTGACGCCGTTCTGGAAGCCGATCATGAACTCCACCACCGGCGGGATGTTGATGCCGCCGTAGGTGCAGACCGTGCCGGTCTCGCTCATGCCCGCGGCCAGGTAGCCAGCCAGGAAGGAGGGCTGGGCCACGTCGAAGGTCAGGCCCTTGACGTTGGGCGCGCTGCTGTTCGAGTCGATGATCGCGAACTTGCTGTCAGGGTTGGCCTCGGCCGCGGCCTTGGTGGCGTCTGCCAGCAGGAAGCCCACGGTGATGATCAGGTCCTTGTTCTGCGCGATGAGCTCGTTCAGGTTCTTCTCGTAGTCGGTCTGCTGCTGGCTCTCCAGGAAGATCGCCTCTACCGGCATCTCTTCCATGGCCCGCTGCGCGCCGGCCCAGGCGGTCTGGTTGAACGACTTGTCGTCGATGCCGCCCACGTCGGTGACCTGACCCACCGTGAAGATCCGGTCGGTCGGCATGGCCACGCCGCCCACCTCGCCGGTGCGGGTGTTGATGGTGCCGGCGATGATCTCCTGGGTGACAGCCGCCAGCTCGTCGCGCAGCTCCTGCGGCACGCGGTCATCCCAGTCGTGGAAGTCGGCCAGGCCGACGCCGCCGTTGGTCAGCGTGCCCAGATAGTCGTCGCCCGTGGTCAGGCTGCCGTCCATGGCGGCCTTGATGGTGTCGAAGACGGCCACGTCCATGTTCTTCAGCACGGAGGTCAGCCACACATCGGCGAACTCCGGCGCTGCAACGTAGGAGTCGGTGTCGACGCCGATGACAGCCAGGCCGCGCTCCTGCGCCGCGGCCGCGCTGCCCAGACCGACGGGTCCAGCCACCGGCATGATGATGTCGCAGCCCTCGTCGAAGAAGACCTCGGCCAGGCGGCGGCCGTCGTCAGTGGACTCGAAGTTGCCCGCGAAGACGCCGTCCTGGGCCGCGTTGTCCCAGCCCAGCACCTCGACATTGGCGCCCTTCTGCTGGTTGTAGTAGTTCGCGCCGTGGGTGAAGCCAACCATGAAGTCGCTGACGGGCGGGATGTTGATGCCGCCGAAGGTGCAGACGGTGCCGGTCTCGCTCATGCCCGCGGCCAGGTAGCCGGCCAGGAAGGAAGGCTGGCTGGTGTCGAAGGTCAGGCCCTTGACGTTGGGCGCGCTGCTGTTCGAGTCGATGATCGCAAACTTGCTGTCGGGGTTGGCCTCGGCCGCAGCCTTGGTGGCGTCCGCCAGCAGGAAGCCCACGGTGATGATCAGATCCTTGCCCTGCGAGATGAACTCGTTCAGGTTCTTCTCGTAGTCGGTCTGCTGCTGGCTCTCCAGGAACACACCCTCGACGCCCAACTCCTCAACCGCGCGCTGGACGCCGGCCCAGGCGGTCTGGTTGAAGGACTTGTCGTCGATGCCGCCCACGTCGGTGACCTGGCCAACGCTGAAGGCAGCCTCGGCAGGCGCAGCGGTGGGCTGTTCAACGACCGGTGCAGTCGTGGGCTGCTCGACCACCGGCGCCTCAGTCGGCACGGGGGTCGCTTTTTGGCCGCCGCAGGCAGCCACCAACATGGAGATGACCACCAGGGCCATCAGGACAACATAGAAACGCTTTTGCATGGTGATTCTCCTCCTGAGAACAGGTGAAAGATAGGGACAACCTTCAAAACATGAAACACGGGGCGGCGGGGAAAGCGGGCGAACCACGGCCAAAGGGGCAAGGAAGGTCTCTCTCGTAGGTCGCCGTGGCAGCGCGGCCAACTTCCGCTGCTCGTGTTTTCACACAAACATCAACTCGCGTCGTTGCGAATACCTCCTGAGGCAAGGATGGCTGGCGGAGCGCTTTGCTGGGGGCAGAGCTTGTCCAGACGGGGCGCATTATAGCGCATGTTGGATGCTGAAGCAAGCAGGGAAGGGAAGCTGTAGCGCCAGCAAGGCCGCTGGGCCACGGCGCCGCGCAGGGAGCCATCTGAGATCAGGCCAGATCGCGCAGAAAGCGGTCGATCACCTGGTGGATGTGCGAAGCAGGCGGCTGGTAGGGGATGAACTGCGCCTGCCGCGCTTGCTGGATCGCCGCGGGCAGCTCGGCCAGGTCGCGGCACCAGACCAGATGCCCGGCCTGTTCGAGAACCTGCAAGATCTGATCCTGATGCCGGTCGAAGCGATCGGGGTTGGAGACGCCCACCACCCGCAGCCCACGCCGCAGCACCTCCGTGACCGTGCCCAATCCACCGTGGGTCACGACGACAGCGGCCTGCTCGTAGTAGGGTTCCAGGCTGGGCGCGAAGCGCAGCCATTGGGCGTGCTGCGGCTCCACCTCGCCGTGGCCGATTTGGATCACAACGGACTCATCGGTCCCTGCAGCCAAGTGATCGGCCGCTGCCACCAGGGCGTCGAAATCGGTGGTGCCTACGGTGACGAAGATCATAAGAAATGGTTAATTGGTGAATGGTGAATTGGTGAATGGTTAATGGTCGGAACGTACGTCACCGTGTCACAACAGCCGCCCGGCGTAGATGGCTTTGCGGTACTGGGCTTGCAGTTGGGGCCATTGGACGATGAACAGGTCGGCGAAGGGGTAGACCAGGCGGCCGCTGGTGCTCATGCGCTCCACGCGTGAGGCGCTTTCTACGTAGATCACCCGCGCGCCCAGCAGCTTGCCCAGCAGCGCCGCGGGCACGGCCAGCGAGGGCCCGTTGGCCAGCACGGCCCGCGGCCGCACCTGGCGCAGAATGGGAAGCAGTTGCAGCAGGCTGTGCAGGGTGTGCCAGGCGGCCACGGGCAGCGAATCGGTGTGGCCATGCACCTTGCTGCGCGGCCGGCCCACCCGATAGACCGGCCCCGGCAGCCGGATCTTGCCCTCGGATAGCTGGTCTTCCGCGGCGATCAGGTAGTGATACTCGTGCTGGGGGGCCAGTTGGTCCAGCAGTTGCAGCATCTGCCGGGTATGGCCGCCCTCGCCCAGCACCACCAACAGCCGGGTCATAGGATCTCGCTGCTTTCCGGCGCCATGCGCCGGCCAGCCCTGCCCGAGCTGACCGGCTGGCTGGGTTCGCTGGCGTTGAGGTCCGGTTCAGACCACAGAAATTCCGTCTGGCCCAGCACATCGTCGTGCGTATCGCCTTCCTCGTAGTCGTCGGGGTGCTCTGCGGCGGAATCGAGGCTGGCCGCGGCCAGGCCATACAGCTTGGCGTAGCTGGCGCGATGGCGACGCCAGACGAAGCGTTCGGCCGAGATGCGCGCGTTGGTTGCCAGGCTCTCGGCCAAAAATGGGCGGTTCAGCACTCGCTCGGTGGCCGCAGCCAGCGCAGCCGCATCCTCCTCCGGCGTCAACATGCCATCCACGCCGTCGTCCAGCAGCTCCGGGATGCCCCCCACACGGGTGGCCACGATCACCGCGCCGCCCGCGGCCGCCTCCAGCAGCACCTGGGGCAGGCTGTCCTCGCTGGCGGTGCGCCAAACGATGCTGGCCTCGCGGATGGCATCCTGTCGTTGGCGATCGGTCAGCGCTGGCCGATAGGCCACGGCCCCGGCCACCCCCAGCGTGCGCGCCAGATCGCGCACCTGGGCGGCCAGCGAGCCGTTGCCCACCAGCAGCAGGCGCGCCTCCGGCACGCTTTGCCGCAGCAGCGCCAGCGCGTGCAGCGCCATCTGCGGATTGGCGCGCGGCTCCAGCTCGTCCAGCCACAACAGCAGCGGCGGCCACTGGGTCCTGGCCAGCAGCGGATGCTCCTCCAGCGCCAGCAGGTTGGGCGTGACCGCCGCGCGCAGGCCGTAGCGCTGCAAGATCTCCTGCGCGTAGGCTGAGGTGGTCGCCAGTCCATCCATGCGTCCCAGCAGCCACACCACCCCGCGCCAGGAGCTGCGCACAAAGGAGCGCGCCATGCCGCCGGAGTAGGTGACCACCACGCGGCGTCGCCCCAGCCGGCCCAACAGCCAAGCCAGCGTCACCGGCAGAAAGAAGCCCCAATAGCTGGCCGCATGCACGTGCAGCACGTCGCTGCGCGGCAGCACCGCCAGCAGGCGCCAGACCAGCATCAGCGCCTGGGCCAGGGGCAGCAGGTGGATGCCGATGCCGGGCAGCCGGCGCACGGCGGGCACATCGGTGTTGACTCGCTGCACCCAGGCCCCTTCCTCGTGCAACAGCCGGCAGAGCAGCTCAGCCTGGCCGCTCAGCTCGCCCGCCCGCGGGGGGAAAGGCCCCACCACGGCGATGCGCGCCTGCCGAAAGCCCAGGTCTGGCGCGGTCATGCGGGCCCCGCTGAAGAAGTTGAACTTTTCGGAAAAAGTTCAACTTCTTGCGTCTCGGCAATGAAAAAGCGTCGCTTGCCGGCCGGGCCAGAGGGTATCCGCTCGACCAGATGCAGTTCGACCACGGCCTCGCCGCGCACCTCCTCCTCGATGCGTCCGCGCAGCCAGGCCAGTGCCGGCTCCGCGCCCACCCACGCGCCCAAGCGCTGTGCGCCAGCCGCCGGGCCCGAGCCCTCGGCCGGCAGATGCCCAAAATCTCGCCCTGGAACCAGGCTGATCACGATGCGGTCGGGCGCGGTCTGGCGCACCTGAAACGCGTCGATGCCGGGAGTCTGGCGGAAAAGGGTGGTGAAAAACCACATCAGCAGGCCGCGGCCGCTGGGCAGCGTCAACTGATCGCTGCTGCGGCCGGCCACATGGTCCAGCAGCGGCAGGCCGCGGCCGCAGGGGCAAGGCTTCGCGGCCAGGCTGCCCAGATCGCCGATGGCATAGCGCACGAAGGGCATGGCCAGGTTGTTCAGGTTGGTCAGCACGATCTGGCCCTCCTGCCCGGCTGGCAGCGGCTGGCCGGCGTCGTCCAGCACCTCCACCAGCACCGCCTCGGCGTTGATGTGGTAGCCGGTCGAATGGCCGCACTGAAAGGCCACATCCATGCCGTCGCCGCCGTAGGCGTCGTAGACCTGGCAGCGGAACTGCGCCTCGATGGCCGCGCGCTGGAAGGGGTGCAGCACCTCGCCGGTGGTCAGCACCGCCCGCAGCGGCAGATCGATGCCCCGTTCGGCCAGCGCGGTGGCCAGGCGGTGCGCGGTGGCCGGATAGCTGCGCAGCAAGCGGGGTCGGTAGCGCACAATCTGGTCGATCACCTCGTCCAGTCGCTGGTCGTGGACCGCGAAGGCGGGAATGTGCAGCATCTGCGTCAGCCGCTGCTCCCAGCTCTGGCGCGCGCCGCCCTGCAGCGAGCCGTGGGCGTGCTCGCCCATCAGGTTGACGTAGCGCACCCCCTGGCGCAGCCCGGCCCAGGCCCAGCAGCGCAGAATCACCGCCCAGCGCAGCCCCTTTTCGGCGCGGGTCATGGTGAAGCGAAAGGGTTCGCCGGTGGAACCGCTGCTGGTGTAGGGGACCAGCTCAGCGCGATCGGCATCACGGGCCAGCACCTGGTCGGGGAAGGCCGCGCGCAGGATGGCCTTGCTCACCACCGGCAGCCGCTGCACGTCGTCCAGGCTGCGCAGCTCCTCCGGCTGCACGCCGGCTTCGCTCCAAAGCTGGCCATAGAGGGGAGATTGCTGGAAGCTGTGCGTCGTCAGATGGCGCAGCTTGCGCAGTTGCAACGCCTGAAGCTGCTCCGGCGGCCACCATTGGCTGCGCTCCAGCGCGGCCAACGCCGCGCTGACGGGGGTGCGCTGCACGCGCTCCATCACCGGCATAACGCCGCGGCGCAACAACGTGCTGTAGAGCTGTTCGGTGGAGGGGGTCAAGGGGGTATTGGCCTGAAACCAGCGTTGCTACTCAGCCGCCAGGCCCAACGTCGGTTGAGTCGGCAGCCGTATCGAAACCAGCCTTTGGCCCAGCGGGCAGGCGCGGCGTCTGGGCGTCATTGTACCACGGCATGACAGGCGCGCCAAACAAGTTGGGAGTCTGGCCTTGATTTGGGTGTGGCAACTGCTCAGCCCAAGACTTCGGAAGTCGCCGCAGCACTCACCAGGACGCAGTTTCGGGTGCAAGGCCAGGTTCAACCTTGATGCGGCGACTTCCGAAGTCTCTCGGTGTAAACACACCCAGATGATTTGCACCTTTGTCTGTGCTGGATCATAATATGGCGAGCATTGACGGGCGCGGCGGCTGCGCACCGGTCGGCCGGGCACTTGGATCGATTTGCTATTCAGAGGTGGACAAGTTATCCCATGTCAAACGCATTCATGGAGACGGTTAGCTGCGGGTCGGACGCAGGCTGGGCGCAGGCGCCGGCCAAGCTGTGCGCCGCCTTTGCCATGCACCTGGCCCAGCCTGAGTTGCTGGCGCTGGTCGAGCGTATGGTTCAGGCGCTGGACCTGCCCCCCGGCCAGTTGCAGATCGTGGCGGACCTGCCGGGCGGCGCGCTGGCCGGGCCAGCCTGCGGCGTCAGCCGCACGCCGGGCGGCCAGGGGCATCCAGCGCTGCATGCGGTCTGCGCGGGCGAGGTGCGCGGCGCGCGCCAGGCTGCCCAGATTCTCGACCGCGACCTGGCCGCGCAGCCGGGCCTGGCCGAGACGGCGCTGGCGGCCGCGTTGCTAACCCAGCGCCCTGGCGCGGCCTTGCAGCGGCTCGGCGGCATCTTTTCGCTGGTCGCGGCCAGCTCCCAGGAGCCGCGGGTGGTGGCAGCCAACGACCGGCTGGGCTTCAGTCCGCTGTTCTACCTGTTGACCGACGATCTGTTGCTCATCGCATCGGAGGCCAAGGCCATCGCCGCGGTGGTCGACACCACGCTCGATCCGGCTGGCATCGGCCAGTTCTTTTACATCGGCCATCTGTTGCGCCATCAAACCCTGTGGCGTGAGATCAAGGCGCTGGGCCCGGGCCAGTATATCGAGTGGCAGCCGGCCGGCGGCCGTGTCGAGTGCTACACCGACCTGGCCCGCTGC
>JAJTXO010000178.1 GCA_021463315.1 Caldilineales bacterium
GACAGGATATCGCCGAAGCCGTCTGCCTCACGAACATCGGGACCGTCCTGCAACGCGCCAGGTCGCACGATTCGTTCGTCAGGCTGGACATGGAGAGCAGCGAGTACACCGAGAAGACACTGCAGTTGTTCCGGGACAAGCTCTTTCCGGAATTCCCGGGGCAGGTCGGGATCGTGTTGCAGAGCTATCTGTACCGAACCGCGGCCGATGTCGAGGAAGCCATCGCGACCCATTGCCGCGTGCGCCTCTGCAAGGGCGCCTACCGAGAGCCGCCAGCAGTGGCGTACCCCAGGAAGGCAGATGTCGACGCCAGTTATGTGCGGTGCATGGAGCGCTTGTTGCGCGACGGAACATATCCGGGCATCGCGACGCACGACGAGAAAATTCTCGCGCACGCCCGCGCGTCGTAGGCCAATCGTGGGAAAAGTCGGTTGACAAAACAGGGCAATGGGGGTATACTGGGGCTGCCAATCGAGAACGAAATCTACTTTCTTGGCTGGCATGGAGAACCTCCATTATGCCTGAGCAACGCAGCAACGCCCAAGCAATCCTACACCACAGAGCACCAGTATGCGCGCGCGTATAGGTGCTCTTTTATTACCGGTTACCAAAGCATCGCGGTTCAGGCGACAGGACCTGAACCCAACCTTTCCCCCTGGAGGGCTGCATGGACACAGGATTGGTCAGTCGGATCATCAAAGCCAGGCAATATGCCCAGGAGCGTGAGCGCATCGAGTTCGCGCATTTCGTCGCCCAGTTCAAGGGCGAACACAACACCTATCAGGTTACCTACGACGAGGGACAGTGGCACTGCACGTGCGAAGAGGCCGTGCGCACCGGCGTTTGCAGCCACATCATGGCCATGGAGCGGATTTTGGGCGACTCTGTGTTGCTGGCCGCCTCCGCGGTGCAGGTGATGGAGCCGGTGTCGATGAATTGATCTTGAGTGCGGAAGTGAAACCGCGGCGGCGGGCCTGGCCCTACAGGCTCGCCGCCGTTTTTGTTTGTCGGCGCGGAACTTGGAGCGGCATGGCGGTGTCTGGTATAATGCATCCCGCCTGGCAACCAGAGCCCCGGACCGGTGGTTAGAAACCTACCGGCTGACAGCGCCAAGGCCCCTCAGGGCCTGGAGACCAGCGGCTAAGGCCGCTTCGTACTTTTCAGCCAGATGGTTTCAACCTCTGATTCTGGCTCAGGATGACGATGGGCAGGAACTTGGGCTTCAAGGCACTGAGTAGCAACCCGCGGAGAACACTGACCACATTGATGAAGAAACATTGGCGAACACTGCTGGGGTTTGGGATCAGCGCGATCTTTCTGTACTTCGCGCTGCGCGGATTGGATCTCAAGGAAGTCGCCTATTGGCTGACCCAGGCAACCTACTACTGGCTGATTCCGGCGGTGGCGATCTATTTCGTCGGCGTTTGGGTGCGCACCTGGCGCTGGCACTATATGCTGCGGCCGATCAAGCCGATCGCCACCCGCCGCCTCTTTCCCATCGTCTGCATCGGCTACATGGGCAACAACATCTTTCCGCTGCGCGCGGGCGAGGTGTTGCGCGCCTACGTGTTGAAGCGCTCAGAGGAGGTGAGCATGAGCAGCAGCCTGGCCACCATCGTCGTGGAGCGGGTCTTCGACGGCCTGGTCATGCTGATGTTCGTCTTCTTTGCCATCCCCTTCGCCCCCATGCCCGCCAACTTGCGGCCTATCGTGATCTTGCCCAGCCTCTTTTTTCTGGCCCTGCTGGTGATGTTCGTGCTGCTGGCCACCAAGCCAGACTTGGCCCAGTTGCTCTATCGTCAGACCGCGCGCCGCCTGTTGCCGGCCAGCGTTCGCCTGAAGGCCGACGGCTTCATCGAGCGCTTTCTGGAGGGCCTGCACTTCTTCCGCAGCGGCCGGGACATCATGATGGTCTTCCTGATCTCGGTGGTGATCTGGCTGGCCGAGACCATGAAGTATTGGTTTGTGATGCAGGCCTTCGTGCAGTTTGGCGCCGGCTTCCCCGTGGCGTTCTATGTCCTGATGTTGATGAATGGCATCGTCAATCTGGCCACCACGCTGCCCTCGGCGCCGGGCTATATCGGCACCTTCGACACCCCCGGCATCGAGGTGCTCAGCGCCTATGGCGTCTCGCGCAGCCTGGCGGCCGGCTACACCCTGGTTCTGCACGCCGCGCTTTGGTTCCCTATCACCATCCTGGGGGCCTGGTTCTTCCGGCGCGAGCAGTTGACCTGGTCTGACATCGGAACTGCTCGTCAGGAGCGCGCCCAGGTGGCCTAAGCGGGACCGGGTGAGGGTTCAGACCAACGAAAGAGTCCCCTGAACAAGCGATCCAGAGGGCGTCTCGCCCGGCTCTACCCGGCGGGACGTCTCATTGATCGATTGATTGCAGAGGAGTCACGAAACCAATCTGGAGAGTATCGATCCTATGAAGAACATCTGCGTCATCGGCACCGGCTATGTGGGCCTGGTCACCGGCACTTGTTTTGCCGACATGGGCAACAGCGTGGTGTGCGTCGACATCAGCGAAGAGAAAATCGAGATGCTGCGGGCCGGCAGGATGCCGATCTACGAGCCGGGCCTGGAGGAAGTAGTGGAGCGCAACGTGCGCGCGGGCCGGCTGAGCTTTTCCACCTCCTACGAAGAGGGGCTGAACCAGGCGGAGTTTGTCTTTATCGCGGTGGGCACCCCCTCGGGCGTCGATGGCGAGGCAGACCTGCGCTACGTGCGCATGGCCGCGGAGACCATCGCCAGCACCATGACCGCGCCGCTGATCATCATCAACAAGAGCACCGTGCCGGTGGGCACCGGCGACTGGGTGGCCGACATCATCTCTCGCACTCAGCCCGCACCCATCGATTTTGCGGTGGTCTCCAACCCGGAATTCCTGCGCGAGGGCTCGGCGATCACCGATTTCCTCAACCCCGATCGGGTGGTGCTGGGCTCGCTGGACAAGGACGCGGCCGAAAAGGTGGCGCAACTGCACCTGGCGCTGCGCGCGCCCATCGTCGTCACCGATCTGCGCACGGCCGAGATGATCAAGTATGCCTCCAACGCCTTTCTGGCCACCCGCATCTCCTTCATCAACGAGATCGCGGCCATCTGCGAGGAGCTGGGCGCGGACGTCAAGGAGGTGGCCGCGGGCATGGGCTACGACAAGCGTATCGGCCGCTACTTCCTGGACGCCGGCCTGGGCTATGGCGGCAGCTGTTTCATGGGCGACGAGACGGTGTTCGGTCTCAACAGTCCGACCGTGGCTACCGAAACGCTGACCGAGATGTTCGCGGCCGCCGGCGCGCCCATCTACGGCGAGGGCATCCAGATCGCGGCGCCGTTGGACAAGCGGGTGTTGGCCTTCGACCTTCAGACCGGCCAGCCGACGCTGGCCGAGGTGATGGCGATCACCCGACGGCCCTACGCCGGAACCATGGTGCAGATCACCACCAGCATGGGCCGCATCCTGCGTCTCACGGCCGATCATCCAGTGATCGTACATACGCAGGCTGGCTGGACCACGATACCAGCCGAGGCGGTGGCGCCAGGCGACCAGTTGATGGCCCTGTGCGAGCTGCCGGAGGTCGAGCAGATCGTCCAGCTCAACCTGATCGATCTGCTGCGCGGCACAGAGCTGGAGGGCGATGTCTATGTGAGCTCTACCGACGACAGCTTCATCGCCCAGTACAGCCGCTTTGCCGGCCATATCCCGCCCGAGCTGCTGGCCAATCCCGCCGAGATCAAGCGCCACAACCGCATGTCGCTGCGCCTTTACCGGCATCTGACCGAGGCCGGCCTGCTGGACGTACCTGCGGCGCGCTTGCAGCTCTACACAGCCAAGGGGGGGGCAGCAACCAAGATCAACGCGCTGCTGCCGGTGGACGGCGATCTGCTGCGGCTGCTGGGCTACTATCTGGCAGAGGGCTACATCAGCCAGGATGTAGGGCGGCAGGGCGCCCAGCGCGAGCGTGTCGGGTTCAGCTTCCACGAGAACGAGATCGAGTACATCGCCGATTTGCAGCTCATCCTGGCCCGCCTCGGCCTGAAGTTCATCGAACGGCGCAGCACCCATGCCTGCACCACCGTTGTTTCGTCGCGGGTGTTTGCCTGGCTGCTGCGCGATGTGTTGCGCTGCGGCGTGCGCTCCGAGGACAAGGCGCTGCCGCATCTGGCTTTCAACGTGGCGCCGGAGATCCGCTACGAGCTGCTGCGCGGCGCCTTCAGCGGCGACGGCGCTGTGACCACGCTGCAGGGCGGCCAGAATCTGATGTTCGAGTACGCCACGGTCAGCAAGCAACTGGCCGATGGGCTGGCGTTGCTCTTGCAGCTTCAGGGTGTGGTGCCGGCCATCTATCCGCGGCGCATGAACAAGTCCACGCGCACCGCCTACATCCTGCGCGTCAGCGGCTATGCCCAGCTCGATGCACTGCGCGACCTTTTCGGGCAGAAGCACCGCGCTGAGATCGATGAGGTGCTGGACGGCTATCAGCGCCACATCCGGCCCCACGGCTTCGTGAATCACGGGCCGTATGCGCTGCTGACCGTCCAGCAAGTTGCCTACGAGCCGGTCGAGACGCATGTCTACAGCCTGGAGACGACCACCGGCACCTTGGTGGCGTCGTCCGGCCTGATCTGCCACAACTGTTTTCCCAAAGACGTGCTGGCGCTGGAGCATATGGCGCTGGTGCATGGCACGCACCCCTCGTTGCTGCGCGCGGTGATGGATATCAACCGCGATCAGCGGCGCAAGGCCGTGCGCCGGCTGCGCCAGGATCTGGGCCGGCTGCAGGACAAGCGCATCGGCCTGCTGGGCCTGGCCTTCAAGCCCAACACCGACGACATGCGCGACGCGCCGGCCGTGGAGATCGGCAACATGCTGCAAAGCGAAGGCGCGCAGATCCGGGGCTATGACCCGGTGGCCATGCAGGTGGCGACGCGCTATCTGCCCGACATCATCCTGGCCGAGGATCCCTACGAGATGGCCGAGGGGTGCGACGCGATCGTGGTCTGCACCGAGTGGAACGAGTTTCGGCATCTGGACCTGCGCCGCATCCAGGCTTCCATGCGTCAGCCGGTGGTCTTCGATGGCCGCAACATCTATGACCCTGAGAACATGAAGCGCCTGGGCTTTCGCTACTACGCCGTGGGGCGCAACCAACACTTGAACGGCGGCGATGATGTGTTGATCACGCCGGCCATGCCCAGCGGGGAGTGATGCATACCATCGGCGTCGATCTGGTCGAGATTGTCCGCATCGAGCAAGCGGTGGCCCGCTGGGGCGAGCGCTTCCTGCGCCGCGTCTATACGCCGGCCGAGATCGCCTACTGCGGCAGTCGGGCGGCCTCCTTGGCCGCACGCTGGGCAGCCAAGGAGGCCGCCAGCAAGGCGTTGGGCACCGGCTGGGCGCCCCAGTTGCCTCACGCTGCCGGCTGGATCGACTGGATAGAGATCGAGGTGGAGCGCCTGCCGTCGGGCCAGCCCAGCCTGCGGCTGCACGGCAAAGCGCAGACGCGTGCCGCCGCTCTGGGCATCGTTGACTGGCAGCTCAGCCTGTCGCACACGCGGGAACACGCCATCGCCATGGTGCTGGGTTGGCGCGCCTGACCGCGGTCCGCGCTTGGCATGATTGCATCTTGAGCGTATAATGACGCCATCGGCTTGAGGTCGTGGCCGAACATTGGCTCAGCACGGCCTCACAGTTTTCGACCCATTCTGTTCGTGTCTCACAGGAGGAGACTACCCATGTCCAAGTACATCGTTGTGCTGTTGCTGGTGTTGGCGATGCTGGTTACAAGCTGTGCAGCGCCTGCCCCCGCGCCTGCCCCTGCCGCCGAGCCTGCCCCTGTCGAGCAGCCGGCCACCGAAGCGCCGGCCGCCGAAGTTCCCGCGCCGGCTGGTGAGGCCGTTAGCCTGACCATGGGCTCTTGGCGCGTCGACGATGTGGCTCAGTTGGAAGCCATCATCGCTGAGTTCAACAAGACTCACCCCAACATCACCATCAAGTTCGACCCCACCAACCCGCCCGACTTCAACGCCACCCTGCGCACGCAGCTCGAGGGCGGCACCGGCCCGGATCTCTTCTATCTGCGCTCCTTCGCCACCTCCCGCCAACTGTTCGAGGAAGGCTTCATCGAGCCGCTGGCCGATCTGCCGGGCCTGAAGGAGAACTTCACCGAGGCGTCGCTGGTTCCCTGGTCCGCGGCCGATGGCACGCCCTACGGTGTGCCCTTCATCGCCGTCTCCCACGGCATCTATTACAACAAGGCGATCTTCCAGGAGCTGGGCCTCGAAGTGCCCACCACCTGGCAGGAGCTGCTGACCACCGCGCAGACCATCAAGGACGCGGGCTACATCCCCTTCGCCAACGCTTCGGGCGACGCCTGGACCATCGCCGAGATCGTCTTCATGAACCTGGCGCCGACCTTCATCGGCGGCTACGAGGGACGGCAGGCCTACCTCAGCGGCGAGCGCTGCTTCAACGACGAGGCCATGGTCAACGCGTTCCAGGCTGTCGCCGATCTGGGACCCTTCGTCCCGGACGGCCAGTCAGCGCTGACCTACTACGACAGCCAGCAGCTCTTCCTGATGGGCCAGGCGGCCATGTGGCTGGGCGGCTCCTGGGACATCCCGGTGTTCGAGAGCGAAGCGCCCGACTTCGAGTGGGGCGTCTTCGGCATCCCAGCGCCGGAGGGCCAGGATCAGCGCTTCGTGACCTTCCATCTGGATGCGGGCATGGGCGTCAACGCGGCCTCGCCCAACAAGGAGGCGGCCAAGACCTTCCTGGAGTGGATGACCACGCCGGAGTTCGCCAAGCTGCTGGCCAATCAACTGCCCGGTTTCTTCCCCATCAGCAACAACCCGCCCGCGCCGGACAACGCGCACGCGGCTGAGTTCCTGGCGCTCAACGAGGGCGCGGGCCTGGACATTCGCCTGGCCTGGGAGAAGCTGCTGGACGGCCAGCCCGACGGCTACACGCTGATGCAGGATCACGCCATCGCGGTGTTGGCCGGCACGGAGACTGCCCAGCAGGCGGCCGACGCGCTGCAAGAGGGTCTGGCGCAGTGGTTCGAGCCGGCCCAGAACTGCCAGTAGTAGTCAGACTGATCCGCCAGGTGTCCCGCCGGGTCCATCCGGACGGGACACCTGGTGATCGTACAAAGCTGATCTCCCCGGCGTGATCGTGCCAGGCTGATCTTCCCGGCGTCTCGCCGGGTCCATCCGGGCGTGACGCCCTCGAGATCGGGCCAGGCTGATCTTCCCGGCGTCTCGCTGGGTCCATCCGGGCGTGACGCCCTCGAGATCGGGCCAGGCTGATCTCCCCGGCGTGAT
>JAJTXO010000179.1 GCA_021463315.1 Caldilineales bacterium
GATACAGGGGGAAGACTTCCGAAGTCTTATGGACTGTGAGCTCGTTTTGAACAAACCTGCGCAGACTTCGGAAGTCTCGACCCCGGTTTTTTGAGATGATACACGCCGGGCGCTTGAAGAGGCGCCCGGCGTCTGCGCGGCACCCAGGCGCTTTACATCTCTACCTTGGGCACTTGGCGCACCCAACGCACCCAGGTGTAATCCTCGAAAGCCTCCAGCAGCATGGGGTCGACGGTGGCGTCGGTTTCGATGATCATGATCGAATCGCCGCCCCGTTTGTCGCGCTTGACGCGCAGAAAGGCGATGTTGATCCTGTGCCGCGCCAGCCAGCCGGTGACCTGGTTGATGGTGCCGGGACGGTCCTCGGCCAACACCAACAGCGTATCGTAGGAACAGCCGAACTGCACGTCATAGCCATCGACGTTGACGATCTCCACCAGCCCGCCGCCGATGGAGCAGCCCGTTATCTGCACAGTGCGCTGGCCGCCGTCGTGCAGGGTCAGTCGAACGCTGTTGGGGTGCGCATCTTCCCCCAGGTCGATTTCGGCGAAGCGAAAGCTCAGCCCCGCCTGCTCGGCGTGCTCGAAGCTGTGCGGCAGGTCGGGATCATCCGTGGCCATGCCCAGCAGCCCAGCCACCAAGCCGCGATCGGTGCCGTGGCCCTGGCCGGTTTGGGCAAAGGAGCCGTGGAGCTCGATCGACGCGTCCACCGGCGGATGGCCCAAAATGGCGCGTGCTACCTGGCCTAGCCGCACCGCGCCCGCCGTGTGCGAGCTGGAGGGGCCGACCATGATCGGACCGATGATGTCGAAGACAGAGATGTTGCGGGGCATAGGAGGATGTGTGATGCGTAATGCGTGACTCGGAGGATGTGCGGTCGATGGTCTTTGGGGGCGCGGGGTGGGGAGCTCGTAACGCGTAACCCGGACGAAATTCGCATCCACGCTCCGGGTTACGCATTACGCATTACGTGTTACTTAGCTACCCCAAAGGCCACCCGCGTCGGCCGCCACAGCAGATAGATCAGCCCCAACAGCGGCTGGAACAGGGGGAAAAAGCCATAGTCCTGGCCGAAATGGCGCCAGGCTGTGCTGCCGATCAGGTCAGGCAGGACGAAGCTCAGCGCGCCGATGATCAGCACCAGCGCCAGCTCCAGCGCCAGCGCGCAGACCGAAACGTACCACCAGCCACGGGTGCGCTTGAAGAAGCCGATCGCCGCCACCAGATAGAGCAGGGCCGTCAGCACCGACAGCAGGGGGCCGAGCTTGGCCAGATCGTCGCGCAAAAAGAACTGATACAGCCCGCGCGCGCCGGTGGACAGCGCCAGCAGGGGGTAGGAGATGCCCAGAATGTAGCCGATCAGGCTGATCGCGCGCGTTCTCCTGTCCTGCGGCTGTGCGACAGATGCGGTCATCTGTGAATCGCGTGTGTTATTCGACATAATGTTTCAACCGATGCTCCGCACGGCTCTCGGAATGTCGCCAGAGACTGTCGTCCTGGGGCGATCTCTTCATGGCGGACCACTGGTCATGGATTTTACCCTATCTCGACGGCCCGCGCAAGCCAGTTCCTGGGCCGTTCGTCGACAACCTGTATTTTGAAACGGTCGCTATTGTGCGTTCCAGCGCAACTGTGGTAAACTCGAACCACGACGCACCGTCCGCCGCGCCGCTGCATGGCCCAACAATGGGCTGCTGCGGCCCTTCAGGAGCACCTATGCCCAGTTCGCCCGCCTGTGAACAGGTCACCGTTCGTCACCTGCTTGCTGAGGTCCATTTCCTGCATGCTGTTTCCTCTGCGGCCCTGGACGCGCTGGCAGAGGCGGCGACCTGCCAGCGCTATGCGCAAGGCGCAACGATCTTCCTGGAGGGTGATCCCACCGCGGGCATGTACCTGGTCGAGCAGGGTGTGGTGAAGATCAGCCGTGTCTCGTTGGAGGGGCGCGAGTATATCATGCATCTGCCGGAGCGGGGTGACACCTTCAACGACGTATCGACGCTGGATGGCGGCCCCAACCCAGCCCATGCCACGGCCCATACCGATGTGGTGCTCTGGCGCATCGACCGCGACACCGTGCAGCGGTTGGCTCGCGCCTATCCCGATCTGACCTGGGCTCTGATCGAAGATCTGGCTGGCCGCACCCGACAGATGGTGACGCTCTTGCACGATCTGGCCATGCGCAGCGTGCGCGGCCGTCTGGCCCGTCTGCTGCTGCAGGAAGCCGAGAGCCGGGACAGCGACGTGGTGCAGCGCCTGCTGACCCAGGAGGAGATGGCCGCGCGGCTGGGCACCGTGCGTGAGATGGTGGGCCGCACCCTGCGCGGCCTGGCCAACGATGGCTTGATCGAGTTCGATCGCCATCGCATCGTGATTCTAAACCCGCAACGACTGGCCGAAGAGGCGGAGATCTAAGAGAGGGGGCTGCCAAAGGCGGCGCGACGAACCGTGCCATCGCGTGCTTGACCTGAAGATAGCCGCTCGGGCCGGTCTTTGCGCAGCACCCCGGAGTGGGCCGACCGAGCCCGCAGTCTTCATTGACGGCTGTGCGCCGAGCGCATGGATGGCTGTCAGGGCGCGCCGCCGCAGTCCAGCGCGAAGGCGACCAGGGCGTCCAGACTCTGGTGCATGAGTGGGCGCTGCGTCACGCCGAAGGCGTCCCGCGGCGCTGGCGCCTGCGTCGCGGGCAAGCGCTCGAGCAGCGCCGTGGCGAACTGAGTGGGGGGATGGATGACTTGCAGCCGTTTCCACAGCGCGATCGCGGCCGCGTGCAGGTCAGTCGCCCGTTTGGCGTCGTCCTCGGCCATGCACACCGCGGCCAGAATCTCCAGACACTCGGCCAGCACCTCCCGTTCGCCCAGGAGATGGCATTGCTGCAGGCTCTCCCGCGCCAGCCTGGCCGCGCGCGTCGGATCCCCCTGGTGCAGCGCAATCCAGCCCAGGTTGGCCTGCGCCACCGCGATCCCTTTGAGATGCCCAGTCTGCTGCGCCAGCTCGTGCCCCTGATCGAACAACA
The DNA here is from genome assembly GCA_021463315.1 of Caldilineales bacterium. Taxonomy (GTDB): domain Bacteria; phylum Chloroflexota; class Anaerolineae; order JAAEKA01; family JAAEKA01; genus JAAEKA01. The sequence continues at coordinate 3,014 of JAJTXO010000179.1, forward strand.
GGGCCGCGGTGTCCCAGGCGCCCAGACACATCTGCGCCCAGCCCAGGTTGGTCAGAGCGCTGTAGACCGCACAGGGATCGCCCGCACGCTGCGCATAGCCCAGACTCTCCTGGTTGAGGCGCGTCGCCTCCTGCCACTCTGCCTGGTCGATGGCGATCCACCCCAGGTCGTAGAACACCCGGGCCAGGCCCGCCTGATCGCCGGCTGCGCGATAGATGGCCAGGCTTTCGTCCAGCCATTGCCGGGCTGTGGACCGGTCGCCCTGGCGATAGGCCAGGGTGGCGGCATTCTGCAGCGTGCGGGCGCGCAGCGCAGCCGGCGCGGCCGTTGGCTCCAACTGCGCCAGCACCTGTTCCAGCCAGCCGCGCCCCTCGCGGTAGTGGCCGTGGCGCTGCCAGAACGCCCCCAACGCGCACGCCATCGCGGCGGCCAGCTCCGGCGGCCCGTGAGCCAGCAGGGTTGCCAACGCCGCGCGCAGATTGTCCGCCTCCTGTTCCAGCCGCAGCAGCCAGGTAGCCTGTTCGGAGCCGTTGAGCTGCGCCGCGGCCTGCTCGGCCCAGCACGCGTAGTAGCGGGCGTGGCGCTGACGCACCTGCTCCATCTGGCCGCTGGCAGCCAGATGTTCCAGCGCGAAGCCGCGGATGATCTCCAGCATGGAGAAACGCGACTCGGCCGCGCTGGTTTCGCGCAGTGTGCGCAACGAACAGCGGCCGCAGCAATGGGTCACGCTGAAACAGGCCGCCGACAGCGCGTTCTTAGACACCAAGAGGCTTTGATCCAGCAGGCCAGTGACGCCAGCGGCTATGCTGGCCGCGGCCAGGGGGGCGATTTCGCCCGGCTCCGCGGGCTGGCCCTCCCAGCCGGCGCAGACCACATCGGCCGCTGGCAGGCTGAAGCCGCCGACGAAGATCGCCAGCCGCGCCAGCAGGGTGCGTTCTGCGGGCGTGAGCAGGCCGTAGCTCCAGGCCAGCGCCTCGCGCAGCCCCTGTCGCTGCGCTGGCGTCGAGTCCCGCGCCAACCAGGGCCCGCCCTGCTCTAGCCGGCTCAATAGTTCCAGGGGGGACAGCGTTTTGAGCCGCGTCGCGGCCAGTTCGATGGTCAGCGGCAGCCCATCCAGACGCCGGCAGATCTCGATAACGGTCGGGGTCACAGCAGGGGTCAGGCGAAAGCCCACATGTGCGGCGTGGGCGCGATCGCAGAAGAGCCGCACCGCGTCCGCGTCGACCGTGTCCAATGGGTCGCCGGATTGCGGCAGGTGAAAGGGCAGGATAGGGAACTCATGCTCGCCGTACAGGTGCAGCCGGGCGCGGCTGGTGACCAGCAGGCGCAAGTCGGGACACAGGGCCAGCAGGTCAGCTAGAAAGGATGTGGCCGGCAGCAGGTGCTCGAAGTTGTCGAAGATCAGCAGCATCTCCCGGTCGGCCAGGAAGCCAGCCACCGCCTGGGCCAGGTCGCAATTGCGTGCCTCCCGCACCCGTAGGGCTGTGGCGGTGGCCGAAGGAACCAGGCTGGGTTCTTGCACTGAGGAGAGCGCCACCAGACAGACGCCGTCGCGAAATTCCCCTGCCAGTTGTCGTCCCGCCTCCAGCGCCAGCCGCGTTTTGCCCACGCCCACGGGACCGGTCAACGTCAGCAGGCGCGCCTCGTTCCCGCGCAAACAGCCGCTGATCTCGGCCAGCTCGGCGCTGCGGCCCACCAGGGAGGTGACTGGCGCTGGCAGATTGCTGCGTAGCCTGGCAGCCGGCGCCTTGCTCATGGGCAGGTGGAAGGTCGCCCGCTCGCCCAAAGCCGCAGCCATGAATCCGGCCAGGTCCGCGGGGGGCAGAGCCAGATGAAGGGCCAGCCGCTGCGCCATCTGCGGGGAGGGGCGGCGCTGGTCGGCCTCGATTTTGCGCAGGCTGACCACGGCGCAGCCCACCCGCTGCGCCAGCTCTTCCTGGGTCAGGTCCAGCGCCTTGCGCCGTCGTCGCACCCAATAGCCGAAGGAATCTATAGTCTCCATGATCGCTGTCACCGTAGATGAGGCGGGCACGGACGTCACATATCGTTATGTCAGCGGTGTAGCCTGCGTTGCAAGGCTGTGGCGAGATTGTGTGGAAATTGTATCGGAAAGTGATACCCAACGAGCGGTATTTTATGCTTGAATCAACGTGTTGTCAATCGCAATTGCGGATCTGCCCGGTCGTCGATGCAGGCAACCGGGGTGATGCGCGAAAGGCAGGAGACAGCGCGGCCAATCCTCGCCGCCTGCAAGCGCGTAGCAACCGGCTACAGCCTTGATTGCGCGCCGAGCCGTGGTGGAGGCGAGGCTTCAACTGGGGCTCAGCTCCGCGCCGGGCAAGGAGATTTCCATGGACCACAATCGAGCTTTCCGCACTGCGTTTTTGGCTGGATGTGTTGTGCTGATTTTTGCCAGTCTCCGCCTGGTGTTGACGGCCGATGCCAACGCGGATGCGGCGCTGCGCCAGCCGCCGCCGACCAACACGCCCGCTTTTCGCATCTACTTCCCCGTGGCGCAGCGGCTTTATCTGCCGCCGGCAGCCTGTGTGCCGCCGCCCCCATCGATGGCGGCCTGGTGGCCGTTGGACGAGACCAGCGGCGTGGTCGCGGCCGACATCGCCGGCGTCCCCACGAACGGCGTCCACGTCAACGGGCCCACGCCAACGTCGGGCATGGTGGCGGGCGGGCTGGGCTTCGACGGCGTGAACGACTATGTGCAGGTGGCCGACCATCCCTCGCTCAACTTCGGCCAGGGGGACCTTTCCATCGACGCCTGGATCAAGACCAGCGCGGCCGCGGGCGTTCAGCTCTTGGTGGACAAGCGCGTGGAAGGGGCTACCGTCCAAGGCTATTCGTTCTATCTGGGCAACGGCATGCTGGGCTTTCAGTTGGCTCAGGGCGCTGGCTCGCCGATCTGTTCCGGCGCGCCCTCGGCGTCATGCACCAACTATGGTTCGGGCGTCTTCGTGGCCAACGGCCAGTGGCGTCATGTGGCCGTCACGGTCGATCGCAGCAGCCCCACCGGCGGCCGCTTCTACGTGGACGGGGTGCATGTGGCCACCTTCAACCCCACCATCCGGCCTGGATCGCTGAGCAACGCGGCGCCGCTGCGCATGGGCAGCCGCTCGTCGTCGGTCACCGGGCTCTATCGGGGCGTCCTGGATGAGGTGGAGCTCTTCCCGCGCGTGCTGACGCCGGCGGAGGTGAGGGCGATCTATCTGGCCGGCAGCGCGGGCAAGTGCAAGCGGACGCCCACCCCCACCCCGACGCCGACGGTGACGCATACGCCGACGTCCACGCCGACGGCCACTGCCACGCCCACCCGCACTCCCACGGCCACGCCGCGGCCCTGGTATTCGATCATCGTCATCAAGATCAACCTGGTGGGCATGGTCCCGCTGCCCGGCTGGAAGATGGATCTTTTCGCCGGGCCGGCCTGTCAGGGCGCGCCGCTGGCGACCCAGTTCACCGACGAGACCGGCATGACCGATTTCCTGGACCTGATGCCGGGCGTCTATTCGGTGCGCGAGGAGACGCGTCCCAACTCCCAGCCGCAGACTCCCACCTGTCAGTCGATCACGCTGGGCGAAAACAGGCAGGCTTCTGTGGTCTTCGAGGCGCCGGACTTTCCGCCCGGCGGGCTGGATGAGTTCCCGGCGGGCGCGCTCTTTAGCCTGGACCTGCCAAGCGCGGGTCAGGCGCATGTGACGCTCAACGGGCCGGCGCGCATGCAGCGCGGCGACCCGCACGACTCGGATGGCGATGGCCGCATGGAGATCGAAACCGAGCTCCTGGCCATGAACCTGACCGGCATTTCGCCTCTCGGTCCGCTGATGGTGCGGGAAAGCCCCAGCCGGCCCTCTCATGGCCGCATCGTTCAGCAGTCCCCCGGCGTTGACTTCGCGGCCGACAGCTTCTTCGATGTGTTCTTCGACATCTCGTGGGATGATGGGGTGAGCTGGCTGCCTGTGTCACAGCCGGTGCATATCGCGACCGCCATTCAGGCTATTCCCCCCATCCTGGCCCACTATCAATCGCCGCCAACGCTGGCGGTGCCCATCCCTGGCCCAGGTGGCCAGGTAGCCGCAACGCTGCGCCATTTCCTTTTCGTGCCGTTGCCGTGGCGCGAAAGGGTGATCATCTTCGTCAACCACATTCCGCCCACGCCTACGCCTACGCCGACGCGCACGCCCATCACCCCTCCAACGCACACCTGGACGCCGACGCCGACGCGCACGCCCATCACCCCTCCAACGCACACCTGGACGCCGACGCCGACGCGCACCACTCTTCCA
>JAJTXO010000018.1 GCA_021463315.1 Caldilineales bacterium
TGGGGAATGGGGAATTGGTGAATGGGGAATGGGGAATGGGTGAATGGGGAATTGGGGAATGGGGAAGCGCGGGTGGGGTGGTGGGGTGAGGTCAAGTGAATTGGGTGGTATCATCTCAATACATTGGGGAAGACTTCCGAAGTCTTATGGACTGTGAGCCCGTTTTGAACAAACCTGCGCAGACTTCGGAAGTCTCGACCCCGGTTTTTTGAGATGATACTAACCGAAGGAGAGAAGCCATGTCGCTCAACACCGAACAGATTGTACAAGAGATTCGTGCAGGGTTCGAATCGATGATGGTCTTGGTGCAAGATAACAAGAAGGCCACAGCGGATGAAATTGAGAGAGGCGTGTTTCGGCAAGTGCTGAGTCTCGGTGGCCAGCTGATGCAGTTGTTTTTTGCCTTGCGGTCTGAGGCCTGTGAGCGCACGCCGGAATTCTCCAATCGGCGGTGAAGTTGACCTGGCAGGAGTCGACGCCGCCCAGCCGGGCCACGCCCGACTCGATGTTGGCGGCGCAGCTGGCGCAGTCCATGCCCGACACCCGGAAGCGGCGCATGGTTGTAATGGATTCGTTGGTAGGTTGGCTTGGCACAGCCGCGATCATACCAGATCAGCCCTCGCTTGTCCAGCGACTTTCTTACCGTTTCCAGACGCCCCGCTCCGCCGTTCAGGCCGCTCTTTGCGCATGCCTGCGACGGCCCTGGAGACCCCGGCGCGCCGGTTCCGACGCCGCAGCGGCGAGGCAGATCGGCCCGCCCGCAGCGCGCTCCGGCTGGTGCAGAACGGCGTATCTCTCAGCGGTTCGGAGTCGCGGCTTCAGCGGAGAGATTCCTCGCTGAGGGCTCTGCGGTTGCAGGTTGGCTGCAAGACCCGCTCGGAATGACAAGAGAATCCAGCTTGACGCAGCACTGGTAGAGACTAACGCCAACGTGTCCTAAGGCGCCCGCTGGAACTGCACCGCGTTCGGCGCCACCACTGGGCTGATCACCCTGGCGATCACGTAGGGATAGGTCAGCACGGCAGCGGCGGCGCCGCCCGGCTCGCTCTCGCTGTACACCACCAGCAGCGACGCGCTGTCCGGCGCGTGCATGGCGTCGATGGTCACAGCGTATCCGCCGCTCGGCTTCACACCGGTGTAGACAACGACATACAGCGCGTCGGGGTTCTCCTCGGCGGCGGCGCGCAGCGCCTCGTTGACGACAGGGGGCAGCCCGTCCGCTGCGCCTGCCATGGCCTGCTGGCCGCTGATCGCCAGCGTGATCGGCTCATCGCTGCCCCCGCTGGTGGCGACATCCTGGGCGACGATTTCATAGACAGGCGCGGCTGGCGCGCCAGCAGGCGGCGCGGCGGCGGGGGGCGCTGCGCACGCCGCCAGCGCCGCCAGGCAGAGCGCGAACGCGTAAGCTGACAGCCTGGCGGCGGCGCGGCTGTTGTGACGCCTGCTGTTCCGGCTCAACATTGGCGGTTCCATTCGCCGGCCACCAGGGCGATGTCGAAGACGTCGACGACGCCGTTGTTGTCCCGGTCGGCGCGCGGCGGAGCAGAACCGTCACCCCAATAGCCCGCCACGACTTGCACGTCGGAGATGTCCACTCGGCCGTCGCCGTAGATGTCGTGGTTCAGCGTGCAGACGACTCGCACGTAGTAGTCCGCTGGCTGTCGCAGGTTGCCATACACCACCAGCCCCAGCCAGTCGCCGCTGCTGTCGTTGTGGAAGTAGGGGAAGGTCTCGGTGTAGTTCGCCGCCGCCGAGGCGTCGGCTGTCGCCACCCCGCTGCCGCGACCTTGCGACCAGGTGTTGGCGGCGCCAGAGTTGGAGCGAAAGAGCTCGGCGGCCAGGTCGTTGCTGTTGCTGCCGGTCGGAACGATCTCCAACCGCCGGAACTGGTAGCGGTTCATGTACAGATCGAACACCTTGGCGACCTCGGAACTTCCGGCGGAGTAGGGGCCGAAGTAGCCGTCGGTGGTGATCGCCACGCCCAGGTTAGACCAGCTCGCGTTGTAGCCGCCCGCGCCGCTGTAGTGGTAGGCGCGATAGTGTTCGGCGTTGCCCGACGGCCAGTGGTTGCCGTCCACGGTGATGAAATCCACCGGCGCCACGTAGGTCGAGGCGGCCGCGGTGGCCAGGCCGTCGGGGTCGCCGAAGGGATTTCGGTTGTACAGCGCCAGATCGTGGTCCGAGCCATTGGAGCGGATCCCCATCACCCGCCAGTAGATGGTTGGACTCCAGTCGGTTGGGTAGACCGCCAGTTGGGTCCCCATGGGGGTCGCTTGGGTGTCGCTGTAGCCGAAGTCGGGCGAGATGCGGTAGACGCCGCGCCACCAGCCGCGTCCCAGCCAGGTGCCGCTGCCGTTCCAGCTTCCGAAGAGGCTGACCTCGAAGCGGTAGGTTTCGGAAGCCGGCGCCACGAAGTCGACGATCTCGAAGCTGTTGACCGCTGAGACGGCCCCCTGGATGTAGCTGCCATCGGCCCGGTAGGCGCGCAGATCCAGGTCGGCCGGCAACGGATCCGACGTGTAGCTGGCGTTGGGGTTCGAAAGCCAACGGATGACATAGCGCACCCGCTCGCCGGCATAGGCAAATTCGCTGAAGTTCAGCGGGAAGCTGGTTGTGCTGTCAACGTACTGCGATCCCCAGTGGTCGCGCTCTGTGCTGACCAGGCCGGCTGCGCCGTTCAAACTGCCGACGCCATCGGCCCGGCTCAGGCGGCCGTCGCCCTCGATGTTGTGCAAGGAGTTGGCCATGATCAACGGCGTCAACGCTTCCGGGTAGCCCGACAGCCCTGGATCGGCCTGGATCATGTCAGCGGCCAGCGCTGCCACCATGGGCGAGGCGAAGCTGGTGCCGCTGCCGGTGCCGGTCCACGGGCTGCTTTCGGACAGGCTGGTGATGCTTGTGCCGCTGGCGGCCATCTCCGGCTTGTAGACGCCGTCGGCGTTGTATTGGCTGGTGGAGTTCATAGCGTCGCCGCTCCAACTCACCGTGTTGCCATCGTCGAAGTTGCCGACGGTGAGGGCGTTGTACCCCTTGCCCGGCGAGTTGACGTAGTTGGTCGGGTTGTTGCCGCAGCCGCTGGGGCGGAAGTTGCCAGAGGCGACCACTGCCAGATCGTAGCCGTAGCGGACCAGGTAGTCCATGTGGCGGTCGATGTTGCCCAGCGTGGCCGTGCTGCCACAGTTGTCGGCCCAGAAGCTGTTGTTGAGGATCACCGCTCGGTTGGATCCCCATTCCATGGCGGCTTCCAGCGCCGCGAGGGTGGTGTAGTCGTCGCCGTTGGCGCTGTAGATGTCGGCGTCGCGCGCCAAGCCGCGCTGGGTGCCGTGGGTGCTGGCGATGATGCCCGACACCATGGTCGGGTGCCACTTACGGGTGCGGGTTGTGTCGCGCGTTTCGACGATGGTCAGGTAGGGGTTGTTGTCGGCGGCTCGCTCGCCCTCCACCACGGCTACGTCGACGTCGTTGCCGGTGTACCCGCCCCAGTCCGCCACCGGCAGCATGTTCTGGGTCGGGCGTGCCACATCCAGAGTTGGCCCGCCCGGCTCCGATGCGTCGTAGACCGCATCGACGTCCAGGTTGCGCGCCAGAGTCTGGAGATCGGCAGCGGTCAGGCCGGCCAGATGAACCACCGGCGCGGTCTCGCTGGCGTAGAGAACCTGCCAGCCGTTGGCCGCGGCTGTGGCCAGGAAACGGCTACGCACTGGGGCGATCTGCCGGCGCAACGCTTCCTGGTTGGCCTGGCTGAAGGCCTCGGCCTGCGCGACTTCAGCCGGCTGCGGCGCGGGACCGATGAGGGCTGCATCTCCGGCCGGCGCGCCCGCGGGCTTGGGCAGCTCGGTTGCCGTCGCCGCGGCTGCGTCGCCAGCCGTCGCCGCGCCGCCCTGTGGCAGGCCGGCGGCCTGCAGCTCGGCCGGCGTCAAGGGCTGGGCGGCTGGCTTGTTCTGCGGCGCGGCGGGAAACTGGCGGGCCGGGGCGAGCGTTGCCGCGGTGGACTGCGGCTGTTCGGCGTGGGCGGGGTTGCGGTCGGGCTTGCGCAGCGGCTCGATGTTGGCGCGCAGCCAGACCGACACGGTGAAAGTGTCCGCGGGCGCAGCCAGGGCCAGCTTGTCGGCCAGGCTGGGGGTCAGGGCGCCGTGCTCGCGACGCCAGTCTGCGGCGGCGGCCGCGCGCACGGCCTGTTCGTCCACCACCTGGTCGCCGGCGAAGGTTGCGCCGACCACCTCGCCGCTGGCAATGTCCAGCGCCTTGACCCGCGTCAGAGTCTCGCCGTTGAACAGGGTGACGGTCGCCACGTCGGCCAGTTGCAGGTCGGCGGCGGCGCGTCCGGTAGCGCTGGCCAGCCGCTCCAGCCAGCCGGGAGGGGCGTCGCTGGCGGCGTGCAGGGCCGGCAACGGAGGGAGCAACAAGCTGGCAATGAACACGACGGCGAACAAGAGGGTTTTCTTCATCACAGGCCTCCAGGGTTTCCGGCGCTGGTGCGGCAGATGGCGACCAAGGCAGCCCGCCCGACGCGCCGGTGAGTGTATCTATCGAACTTGAACGTAGGACGCCGGCTGTTTCAGGCCAACGCGCCTGGTGCGATGTTGCAGAATAATTTGGGTGTGTTTGAAATGGGGTCAAGTGAATTGTACTCATCTCTGGCCCAGCGCCAAGCGTCTGTCAACTTGCCTGGAAGGCGCTGGCGCTGGATTTCGCGCGGGATCAGTGGGACAACTTGCCGATCCGCGGCTTTGCTGATTTAATGCGCCCATGACCCTGTTGATCGACGGCCACAACCTGATCGGCGCTTTGCCTGGCATCGATCTGGCAGACCCTGACGACGAATGGCAATTGGTGCAGCGGCTGCGGCCCTATGCCGCGGCCAAGCGCCAGGCCATGACGGTCATTTTCGACAGCGGGCTGGGGCCGCCCCCCTCGTGGCAGTTGTCGGATGCCAGGGTGACCGTGCGCTTTGCGCCGCCCGGCGTGGAGGCCGATGCCATCATCCTGCGCCTGGTGCGCGCCAGCGCCCAGCCGGCCAAGGTCACTGTGATCACCAACGACCAGGGGCTGGCTGGCAAGGTGCGCGCGGCCGGGGGGCAGGTGCGCTCGGCCACGCTGTTTGCCGCCCAGCTTGCCCCAGCCAGGGCCAAACCAACGTCCAGCCTCGAGCCGCGGCCCGATCCTCAGAGCCCAGGCTTTGTCGATATCTATCAGGACTTCATGGCCAGTGAAAAGGACCAGGCGCGCTTTGGCAGCGAGATCGACCAGGACAGCGCGATCTGGATCGAACGGCTGTACGGCGACGATCTGGCCGAGGCAGGCCGGGCCGCGCGCTGGCTGGGACGCTTCGGCGGCGCGGCCGGTCGCGAGCCGTTGCTGGATGCGCTCAGCCACCGCGCGGGCCAGGTGCGCGCGGCCAGTCTGCTGGCCCTGGCCGATCTGGGCGAGCGGCCGGCGGTTCCAGCCATCGCGACGCGGCTGGCGCAGGACGAGTCCAGCATGGTGCGCGAGGCCGCGGCGCAGGCGCTGGGCGTGCTGGGCGGCAGCGTAGCCGCGGCGGCCCTGCACGCGGCGCTGGCTGATCCCAAGGCCAAGGTGCGCAAAGCCGCCGCGGCCAGCCTGGCCCAGGTGCAGGCCCGACGCTGAACGCTGCCCAGACCAGCCGCCCAGGCCAGTCTTGGCGCAGCGCAGGCAAAGAAATGGAGAGGCTGAGATGGACGGGCACGAAAAAGGCAGCCACCCGGCTGTCGATAGGCTGCCGCCGGTTTTCACCATCGGCTACGGCGCGCGCACGGTGGACGAGCTGATCGCGACGTTGCGCGGCCAGCAGATCCTCTTTCTGGTGGACGTGCGCAGCGCGCCCTATTCGCGTTTCAAGCCGGAATTCTCCAAAGAGGCGCTGGAGCGCGCGCTGAAACAGCAGGGCATCCGCTACATCTATCTGGGCGACGCGCTGGGCGGGCGACCAACGGATCTGGATTGCTACGTGGGCGACAAGGTGGACTATGAACGGATCAAGGAGAAGACCTTTTACCAGGCCGGCATCCAGCGGGTGCAGACCGCCTGGCAGCGGGGCGTGCGCTTCGTCCTGATGTGCAGCGAGGGCAAGCCAGAGCAGTGCCACCGCAGCAAGCTGATCGGCGAGACGCTGGCCGGCCTGGGCATCCCCGTGGCGCATATCGACGAGCAAGACCAACTGCGCAGCCAGGAAGAGGTGATCCAGCGGCTGACCGGCGGCCAGCTCAGCCTGTTCGGCGACCACGAATTCACGTCGCGCAAGCGCTATGGCCGCGTGGCGCGCGGCGAGGAGGATGAGGATGAGTGACTCTGTGGCTGCGGAGAGGCTGGCGGCCCCCGGCGAGTTGCCCATGCTGACGACCATCGGCGTCTACGGCAGCACCGAGGCCGCATTTTTCGACGCCTTGCTGCGGGCTGGCGTGGATACCTTCGTGGATATCCGGCAACGGCGCGGGGTGCGCGGCGCGGCCTATGCCTTTGCCAACAGCCAGCGCCTGCAGGCGCGCCTGGCCGAGCTGGGCATTCGCTACCTCCACCGGCCCGACCTGGCCCCCAGCACAGCGACGCGCGGCCAGCAAGCGGCGGCCGACAAGGCCGACAAGACCGCCAAGCGCCAGCGCGCCGTGCTCGATCCGGCCTTTGCCGCCGCCTATCGCCAGGAGCGACTGGCCGGCTTCGACAGCAGACAGTTTTGGGCCGACCTGGGGCCAACGGCGCGGGTGGTGGTCCTCTTTTGCGTCGAACGCGCGCCGGCGGCCTGCCATCGCTCGCTGCTGGCCACCCGCTTGCAGCGCGATCTGGGCCTGCCCGTGGCGCATCTGATCGCAGGCGAGCCGGGATAGCAGCGCCCATGGACGCCTCCCCTGAAAAACGATCCCAAGGGCGTCTCGCCCAGCTCTGCCCGACAAGGAGATCTTGCTGATCTGCCTTACGCACAGGTGTCATGGATAGGTGAGGGAATGCCATGAAAGTACTGATCGTTGCCAAGACACGCCAGGGACATGGCGCCTGCGTCGGCGGCATCACCTTCGAGGGCCGCAGCGTGCGCCTGATTCCCGCGGTGGGCGACACCCACGACGGCGCCAACATGGAGTACAACGTCGGCGAGGTGTGGGAGGTGGAGGCGACGCCGATCGACCCGCTTGTTCCGCCCCACGTCGAGAACATCCTTGTCCACCGCGCCCAGCGCATGGGACCCATGAGCGCGCCGGAGCGCTTTATCGAGCGCCACATGCCGGCGTTGGTGGGCGGGCCCGAAAAGCTATACGAAGGACTGCTGCAGCGGACGGCGGGCGGCAAGCTGGTCATAGTCGAGCCCAGCGGCGTGCCGGCCTTCAGCACCACCTTCTGGCGGCCCGACCAGCCGTTGACCCGCGAGGAGGGGAGCAAGCGGCTGCGCTACCGCTACCCCACGCCCGACGGCGGCTGCACCCTGACCTTTGTCGGCTTTCAGGAGCCGGTCGAGGTGATACCGGCTGGCGCGTTGGTGCGGGTGTCGCTCTCGCACTGGTGGCGCCCGGACGACCGGCCCAACGACGAGCTGCGCTGTCATGGACAGCTTTCGGGCTATTGGCTGGCCCCGGCGCGCGTCGCCCGGCCCTCAGGAGCTGCCCCTGATCAACTCAGTGGGTTGGCTCGGTCGGAGACCGGCCAAAGCGCGAAGTTGATAGCGGACAAGCAACTCGGTGGGTTGGCTCGGTCGGAGACCGGCCAAAGCGCGAAGTTGATAGCGGACAATCAACTGGGTGGGTTGGCTCGGTCGGAGACCGGCCAAAGCGCGAAGTTGATAGCCACACCCACGCCCGCCAAGCCCTTGGGCGACCCTCCCAGTGACAGGGCGGAGGGCGAGTTCCCTGGCCCCCGGCATCGACTGCTCAAGACCATCTTCGGCTACGACGCGTTCTGGCCGCTGCAGGCTGAGATCATCGACAACGTGCTGGCGCGGCGGGACACCCTGGCGGTGATGCCCACGGGCGGCGGCAAATCGCTCTGCTACCAATTGCCCGCGCTGCTTTTCGACGGCCTGACCCTGGTCATTTCGCCGCTGATTGCCCTGATGCAGGACCAGGTGGATCAACTGCGCGCCCTGGGCGTGCCCGCGGCCTTTCTGAACAGCAGCGTAGACTATCGCAGCTACATCGAAACCATGGAGGCCGTCCGCCAGGGCCGCATCAAGCTGCTCTACACCTCGCCCGAGACGCTGCTGCGGCCGGAGACGCTGGTGCTGCTGGACCAGAGCCGGCTGGACTGTCTGGCCATCGACGAGGCGCACTGCATTTCGCAGTGGGGCCACGACTTTCGGCCCGAATATCGCCAACTGCTGCCGGTGCGGCGGCGCTATCCGCAGGCCGTCTGCGTGGCCTTCACCGCCACCGCCACGCAGCGGGTGCGCCAGGACATCGCCGAACAACTGGGCTTCGAGGCGGCCAACACCTTCGTGGCCAGCTTCAACCGCGCCAACCTGCGGCTGACCTGCCGGCCGCGCAGCGCTGGCCTGACGCAGGTGCTGGCCCTGCTGGAGGCGCAACGCGGCCAGTCCGGCATCATCTACTGCAGCACGCGCGACACCGTGGACAAGCTGGCCGAGCGGCTGCGCGAGCTGGGCTGGCCCGCGCTGCCCTATCACGCCGGCCTGGACGACGCCACGCGGCGGCGCAATCAGCGCGACTTCGTGCGCGCGGACGTGGCCATCATGGTGGCCACCGTCGCCTTTGGCATGGGCATCAACAAGCCCAACGTGCGCTTTGTCCTCCACTTCAACCTGCCCAAGGATCTGGAAAGCTACTACCAGGAGATCGGCCGGGCCGGCCGCGACGGGCTGCCCTCGGAATGTCTGCTGCTCTACGGCCAGAAGGATGTCGCCACCATTCAGTATTTCATCGAGGAGGGCGCGCCTTCCCAGCAGGCCGGCGCGACCGCGCGCTTGCAGGCCATGCTGCGCTACGCCCAGACCGGCGGCTGCCGGCGCGTCCCCCTGCTGGCCTATTTCGGCGAGCAGTTCGAAGGCGCGCCTTGCGGCGCCTGCGACAACTGTCTGGCCGGCCAGGCCAGCGGGGAGAAGCTCGACCTGACCGAGCCGGCGCGCATCTTCCTGGGCTGCGTCAAGGAAACCGGCCAACTATTCGGCGTTTCGCATATCGGCCACGTCCTGCGCGGCTCTCGGGCCAAGAAAGTTCTGCACCATCGCCATGACCGGCTGGCCAGCTATGGCAGCGGCCGCGAGCATTCGGAACGGCAATGGAGCTGGTTTGGTCAGCAGTTCATCGCCGCGGGGCTGTTGGAGCAGGACATGAGCCACGGCGGCCTGCGGCTGACGGACGCCGGCCGCGCGGTGCTGGCCGGAACGCGCCAGGTGTGGGTGGCCGCGCCGGAGCAGCCGGCCGAGGCGCCCGCGCCCGCGATGGCGCCGGCCCACGATGCGGGCCTGTTCGAGGCGTTGCGCGGGCTGCGCCGCGAGCTGGCCGATGCGGCCAACGTGCCTCCCTACGTCATCTTCTCCGACCGCGCACTGGTGGAGATGGCCACCTACTTCCCGCAGACGCCGCAGCGCCTCCTGGATATCGGCGGCGTGGGGCAGGTCAAGCTGGAGCGCTACGGCGCGGCCTTTCTGGCCGTGCTGCGCGAGTACTGCGCGGCCCATGGTCTGGCCGAGCGGGCCAGGACGCCCTCCCCGCTCCCCCCCCCGCCGCCAACTCTGATCGATGGCCTGGCCAAGCGCCGCTACGTCGAGGTGGGCGAATTGTTCGCGGCCGGCTACTCGGTGGAGCAGCTCCAGGGCCAATACGGCGTACAGCGCAGCACCATCCTGGGCCATCTGTACAACTATCTGCGCGCCGGCAACCTGGTGGACGGCCAGCGGGTGCGCGCCGCCTCCACGCTGACGCCGGAGCAACAGGAGCAAGTGCTGGCCCTGTTCGACGAGCTGGGGGCCGAGGCGCTGGCCCCCACCTTCCAGGCGCTGGACGGGACCCTATCCTACGACGAGCTGCACGTGATGCGGGTGGTGTATTTCGCTGCGCAGGTCTCGTCACCGCCGTGACAGACGTATCATCTCAAAAAACCGGGGTCGAGACTTCCGAAGTCTTCCCCCTCTATTGAGATGATACCGCCAGACTTCTGCCAATGCATTGGAGAAACGAGCGAGTTAGGGTATACTTGCATCACCAGTGTAGAGCGTGTTCCAGCGAGGAAGACCATGACCCAAGAAACGAAGTTCCTCCAAGCCTTGAAAGATATCTTCGTCGGCGCGACCATCGAGGGCGCATCGGGCTATATCAACCTGATGCGCATCAAGGCGCGCTACTTCGAGCGCGGCGTCTTCCCCCGCTTGATGCAGGAGATCGACGCGGCCGTGGCGCCCTTCCCAGGCTTTCGCGAGGAGCTGTTCGACAAGCTGTACGACTTCTTCCACCGCTACTTCAGCGAGTCGGGGTCGATCTATTTCCGCTACACCCCTCTGCACCAGCGGGTCTACGAGAAGGTCTACAGCGACGAGCGGGACGTGGCGCTGTTCTACAAGACCCACATGCTCTACTACGTCAAGACCGACCGGCTGTTCCACAGCATGGACGTGGTGGTGGATGGGCTGCCCTTTCACTTCGACGTGACGGGGCTGGAGCACAAGCGGGCCAACGAGAAGCGGGCGCTGGTCTTCGAGTTTCGCGAGCGACGCGCGGACAACGTGTTGGTGCTCGCGGTCGGCTACTCGGAAAATGGCCGCAAGACCAAGACCGACGCCATGGTGCGGGCCGTGCAGCGCACCGGCGTGCGGGTGGACGAGGAGACGCTGGAGCGGGCCTTTCGTTTGTTCGAGCGGCAGAGCGAGGTGGACTTTTTCATCAACAAGGACGCGCGCGCCTTCCTGCGCCAGCAGTTCGACCTGTGGCTGTACCAGTACGTCTTCGAGCCGGAGCAGCGCAGCCAGACCCTGTGGAGCGAGCGGCGCATCCGCCAGGTGCAGGTGTTGAAGGACACGGCCTACAAGATCATCGACTTCATCGCGCAGTTCGAGGACGAGCTGGTGCGCATCTGGAACAAGCCCAAGTTCGTGCGCGGTAGCCACTACATCATCACCCTGGAGCGGGTGGCGGCCCAGGGCGAGGCCGGACAGGCGCTGCTGGCGCGCTTTCTGGCGCATCCCAACCTGGCCGCGCAGGTGCAGGAATGGCGCGAGCTGGGCATGGTGGGCGAGGACTTCGACGCGGCCCAGGTGTGGGCCAGCGACGACGCCGGGCAGCGGCTGGACGATCGGTATCAGTTCCTGCCGCTGGACACGCGTCATTTCCCCGACCTGGAAGGCGAGCTGACAGCGCTGTTCGATCATCTGGACGATGCGTTGGATGGGTGGCTGGTGAAAAGCGACAACTATCAGGCGCTTACCACGCTGGAACCAAAGTTTCGCAGCAGAGTGAAGTGCATCTACATTGATCCGCCGTACAACGCCGAGGGATCAGAAATCCTATACGTCAACGAATTCCGAAGCTCGACTTGGCTGACCATGATCGAAAACCGGTTGGCAAAGGTGTATGGATTTCTGGTAGAGGAGGATCCGGCTCTTGCAATAGCGATCGACGATTTTGAAATGACCAAGCTTCGTGAGTTGCTCAGAGGTATACTTCCCTACGACATCAACACGATTGTTGTGAACCACCATCCGCAAGGATCGCCTAAGGCAAATGTGTCCCGAACCCATGAGTACTTGTTGCTTGGCACGATAGCGGGAAGCGATTTTGTGAAAGTGCCGCGGCCGGAGGGAAGACCAGACGAGAGACCTTTCATGAGAACCGGAACGGGAGAAAATAACTTCCGTTTTGGGCGTCCAAACAGCTTCTACGCGTTGCTTATTGACCCAACAACCGCAACCATCAAAGGGGTTGAGGAACCCCCAAAATCGCAGCAGTATCCAACTTCGCCCACAGATGAGGGCTTTGTCCGTGTTTATCCCCTGGATGGGAGCGGGAACGAGCGCGTGTGGCGAAAGACCTATCTTTCTGCGCTTCATGCTATGGAAAAGGGAGATGTGTTCTGTCGCGCTGGGAACAATGGTTTCAACATTTACGAAAAAGCAGTCATTGACCGAGTGAAGCCCACGACCAACTGGTTTGATTCCAAGTACAATGCTGGGACACATGGAACCGCACTCTTGACCTCCTTGTTTGGCCAGATAGGTACCTTCCTCTATCCAAAATCAATTCATTCAGTCTTGGACATTATCGATGCAGCGACATTTGATGACCAAGAGGCTTTGATACTCGACTTTTTTGCGGGTTCTGGCACGACGGCTCACGCCGTAGTGAACTTGAATCGAGTTGATAACGGGGAGCGCAGGTACATCCTCGTGGAAATGGCTGGTTATTTCGACACCGTCATCTTGCCGCGCATCAAAAAGGTCGCCTTCTCCGACCAATGGCGCGATGGCCAGGCGCAGCCGGGCGGCCGCGGCATCAGCCACTTCGTCAAATACTTCAGCCTGGAGCAGTACGAGGACGTGCTGCGCCGCGCGGTCTACGCCGACGCCGAGCCGCTCTTCATCCAGGCCGACCCGTACAGCCAGTACGTCTTCCTGCGCGATCTCAAGCTGCTGGACAACGCCGAGACCGGCGAGGCGGTGATGGCCCTCGACTTCGAGCAGGACGCGGTCCACGTCCACCTGGAGCGGCTCTACCCCGACGTCGACGTGGCCGAGACCCTCTCCTGCGTCACCGGCCAACGCATCCGCCGCCTGACGGGCGACGAGGTCGAGTTCGAGAACGGCGAACGCATGCGCCTGTCCGACCCGCCCTGGGAGGCGGTCAAGCCTTTGATTTGGTGGTAAGCCATGCGCACCCTGCAAACCATCCTCGACCAACTGCCCTACGACGCCCTGCCGCCGGCCTGGACGACCTTCGACCTGGCCGCGTTCTCCAGGGGCAAGCGGCTGTGGGAGTATCAACAGGACGCGCTGCACAACGCGCTCAAAACGCTGTGGACCTACTACGAGGACTTCGGCGACTACCACCCCGGCGAGCGGGACGACGCCAACGCGGCCCGCAAGGGGCAGATGTTCCAGTGGTACCGTCACAACGGCCTGCCCACCAACCTGGACATCCCCCTGGGCCGCAAGCGCGCCGTGCGCGACTTGCTGCTGGAACATTACCAACCGCTGGGCGACAAGATCCCCTTCGAGTATTTCGTCAACCGGCTGGGCTTCTGGATGGCCACCGGCAGCGGCAAAACCCTGGTCATCGTCAAGCTGATCGAGCTGCTGTGGCGGCTGGCGCGGCTGGAGGAGGTCCCCGGCCACGACATCCTGGTGCTGACCCACCGCGACGACCTGCTGGGCCAACTGCGCAGCCACGTGGACGAGTTCAACGCCGCGCGCCACGGCCTGCACATCCGCCTGGAGGAGCTGCGCAACTACCCACAGGTCAAGCGCTCCGGCGGCTCGCTCTTCCGCCACAGCGAGGTGACCGTCTTCACCTACCGCTCGGACAACCTGAGCGACGTGCAGAAGGAGAAGATCGTCAGCTACCGCAACTACGACAACGACGGCCACTGGTTCGTGCTGCTGGACGAGGCGCACAAGGGGGACAAGGAGGAGTCCAAGCGCCAGCACATCTATTCGATCCTGGCCCGCAACGGCTTCCTGTTCAACTTCTCGGCCACCTTCACCGACGAGCGCGACCAGGTCACCACGGCCTACGACTTCAACCTGGCGCGCTTCATCGACGCTGGCTACGGCAAGCACATCAGCATCCTGACACAGGAGAACCGCGCCTTCCGCCCCGACGAGGACTACACCGACGAGGAAAAGCAGAAGGTGGTGCTCAAGGCGCTGCTGCTGCTGACCTATGCCCAGCGCTCCTATCAACGCCTGCCCGGCGGCTGGTATCACCGGCCCCTGCTGCTGACGCTGGTCAACTCGGTCAACGTCAAGGATTCCGACCTGAAGCTGTTCTTCCGCCAGTTGGCGAACATCGGCAAGGGGCAGGTCAGCCCGGACGTGTGGCTGCAGGTCAAGGAGGAGCTGCGTCTGGAGCTGGCCAGCCGGCCAGAGCTGCTCTTCGAGCGTGAGCGTTTCCTGCTGGACGAAGACCTGTTCCAGGGGCTGCAGATCGGGGACGTGCTGGCCTGCGTGTTCAACGTGACCGCAGACGCGGGCGCGGCCGGCGGCGGCGAGATCGAGGCGTTGGTGCGGCCCTCGAATCGACAGGAGATCGCTCTCAGCCTGAAGGCCGCTGACCGGCCCTTCGCTCTGATCAAGATCGGCGACATCGCCGGCTGGCTGAAGGAGGAGCTGTCCGGCTACACGGTGGTGGAGGGCTACGGCGACGACAGCTTCTTCCAGCGGCTCAACGCCGACGATTCGCCCATCAATATCCTGCTGGGATCACGCAGCTTCTATGAAGGCTGGGACTCCAACCGCCCCAACGTCATCACCTTTATCAACATCGGCGTAGGCGTGGACGCGCGCAAGTTCATCCTCCAGTCGGTGGGCCGCGGCGTGCGCGTCGAGCCGCTGGCCGGTCAGCGCCGCCGCCTGCTGGCGCTCTACAACAGCCGCGCGGTCAGCGAGACGCAATACGCCGCAGTCCATGACCAGGCGCTGCCGCTGGAGACGGTCTTCATCCTGGGCACCAACCGCCAGGCGCTGCACACAGTCATCGAGCAGATGGATCAGCAGGGCGGCAAGGACGCGGCAGAGACGCTGGCGCTGGCCGTCAACCAGGCCGCGCAGGGCCGCACCCTGCTGATCCCTACCTACCGCTACGCCGACCACCTGCTGGTGGAGGAGCGCAGCCCGCGCAGGTTCGAGATCGCCGCCGACGAGTTGGACCGCCTGCAGCGTTACGCTGCGCACCTGGCCGACCAGCGCCTGCTGGTGACCACCTACCGGGCCACGCCGGCCGAGACGCAGATCCTGCACCGCTGCCTGGCCGAGCCGGTGCGCTATTTCCGGACGGACACCACCCGCCGCTACGGCAGCATGGACGTGTTATTACCCCGGCTGCTGCGCTATTTCCACATCACCCCGCGCGAGGTCGAGGGTCTCAAGCCGCTGGCGGACGAGATTCGCCACTTCCAGCACATCACCGTGTCGCTCAAGCCCATGGCCGAGGCGCTGCGGGCCGAGATCGCCAACGTCTCGCTCTTTCCCCAGCGCCAGCAGCGCGAGCAGCGTCTGCGCGAGCAGTTCGCAGCCCAGCAGCTCAGCTTCGACGACCTGATGGTCGAGACGGCCGCGCTGAACCAGATCCGGGCCAGCGCGGCCGTCAACGCGCTGGAAGTGCGCTACGTGGCCAACCACTATTACGTGCCGGTGATCCTGGCCAACGACCAGAAGATCGACTACATCCAGCACGTCATCCGCAATGAGAGTGAGGTGCGCTTCGTGCGCCAGTTGGAGGCCTACGCCCAAAGCGCCGACAGCGCGCTGGACAGCTTCGACTGGTGGCTGTTCAGCAAGCTGGACGAGACGCTAGACGACGTCCACCTGCCCTACTACGACCCCGAAGCCAACCGCATCCGCCAGTTCAAGCCCGACTTCGTCTTCTGGCTGCAGCGTGGGAACGACTACCATGTGCTCTTCGTCGATCCCAAGGGTACGAAGATCAGCGACTATCAGCGCAAGGTGGACGACTACAAGCACTTGTTCGAGGAGCCGTCAGGTAAACGCAAGGTCCTCGAGCACGACGGCCTGCGCGTCCAGGTCTCGCTGGCGCTGGTCACCGAGGACAGGAGCCTGGTCGGCCAGGGCTACGCGGACTACTGGGCCGATCATCCGGGCATGATTTTCGACCGGCTAAAGTAACTGGATAGACCTGCCATGCGTTTCTTCAACACCGCCGGACCTACCAACTGTCAGAAACACTACTGCGTGCCGCCGTTGACGCGCTTCAGCCTGGAAGACATCCTGGGCATGATCGACCGCGAGCGCTATTTCGTGCTCCACGCGCCGCGCCAGGTGGGCAAGACCACCTACCTGCTGGCGCTGATGGACTACCTCAACCAGGCTGGGAAGTACAAAGCGCTCTACGTCAATGTCGAGCCGGCCCAGGCGGCCCGCGAGAATGTGCGCGGTGCTGTACAGGCCATCCTGGCAGGTCTGAGTTCCATGGCGCGCGACTATCTGGGCGATCTGTATCCGGCGCAGATCTGGAGCGACATCCTGGCCGAACAGGGTGAGTTCGCCGCGCTGGCCGAGGTGCTGACCCGCTGGGCCGAGCAGAGCCCGCAGCCCATCGTGCTGATGATCGACGAGATCGACTCGCTGATCGGCGACACGCTGATTGCGGTGCTGCGCCAGTTGCGCGCCGGCTATCCCAAGCGGCCCGCCCACTTTCCCCAGAGCATCATCCTGTGCGGCGTGCGCGATGTGCGCGACTACCGCATCCACTCCAGCCGCGACCAGGCCATCGTCACCGGCGGCAGCGCGTTCAACGTCAAGGCCGAGTCGCTGCGCATGAGCGACTTCGACCAGGCCGAGGTGGAGATGCTCTATCGCCAGCACAGCGAGGAGACCGGCCAGATCATCGAGGCCGAGGCGCTGGCGCTGGTGTGGGAGCTGACCCGCGGCCAACCGTGGCTGGTCAATGCGCTGGGCTGGGAGGCGTGCTTCAAGCTGCCGGCCGCCAAGGACCGCAGCGCGCCAATCACAGCCGAGATGGTGCAGGAGGCCAAGGAACAGATCATCCTGCGCCGCGAGACGCATCTGGACCAACTGGTGGACAAGCTCCGAGAGCCGCGCGTGCAGGCGGTGATTGGCCCCATGTTGGAAGGAGCGGATCTGGCCCAGACGGTGGCCCCCGACCACATCCAGTACGTGATCGACATGGGCTTGATCCGCCGCGGCGCGGATGGGCTGGAAATGTCCAATCCCATCTATCGTGAGGTGGTGCCGCGCGAGCTCAGCTTCATATCACAGCTCAGCCTCGAAAGCACCGCACAGCCGGCCTGGTACATCCGCCCCGACGGCGCCTTGGACATGCCCAAGCTGTTGGCGGCCTTTCAGCAGTTCTTCCGCGAGCACTCCGAAAGCTGGCTGGAGCGCTTCCAGTACCGCGAGGCCGGCCCCCAGTTGCTGATGCAGGCCTTCCTGCAGCGCATCGTCAATGGAGGCGGTCGTGTGGAGCGAGAGTACGGCCTGGGGCGGCGGCGCACCGATCTGCTGATCCTCTGGCCCTACGCGGGCGGGGTGCAGCGGGTGGTGATCGAGCTCAAGGTGCTGTATCGATCGCTGGAGCAGACCGTGGCCGAAGGTCTGGAGCAAACCTGGGCCTACATGGACGCCACCGGCGCGCCGGAAGGGCATCTGGTGATCTTCGACCGCCGGCCGGACCGGGCGTGGGAGGAGCGGATCTTCCAGCGCCAGGAGCGCTATGGCAACACCGCCATCACGGTGTGGGGCATGTGAGTCTGACGCCGTAAGCTGTTTCGCCAGTATCATCTCAATAGAGGGGGAAGACTTCGGAAGTCTCGACCCCGGTTTTTTGAGATGATACTTTCGCCACAAGTTTGGAAACCACGAGGTTAGCACACTGCTATGCATCTGTATCTGATTCGCCACGGCCAGAGCTACGTCAACCTGGCCGACTGGAACGGCGGCAACCTGGACGCCGGATTGACCGACCTGGGCCAACGCCAGGCGGCGGCGCTGGCCGCCTGGCTGCCAGCCTTTTTGCCAGCCTTTGACCGGCTGTATGCCAGCACCATGCTGCGCGCGCGTGAGACGGTCGCGCCTCTGGCCAGCGCCTACCCCGCCGAGGTCAGTTGGGATGACCGCCTGCGTGAGATCGGCAACAACCGGCTGGACCACACCCCCTGGCCCCCCGACCAACTGCCGCAGGACTATTCCGACTATTGGTCCACCGAGCGCCCCTTTGCCACCACCACGCCGCAGGTGACCGGCGGCGAGTCCTACATGCACTTCCGCACCCGCGTCGGCGCCTTCCTGGAGGAGATGGTGGGCTGCTGTCGCGGCGCCACCATCGTCGCCATCTGCCACGGCGGCGTG
>JAJTXO010000180.1 GCA_021463315.1 Caldilineales bacterium
CTGGAGGTCTACCAGACCCAGATCGACGGCGTGCAGGCCGATATCGAGCTGGCCCAGACCCAGCTCCAGATCTTTCAGGCGCTGGAAGACAACGGCGAAGAGCTGACCCTGGAGCAGGCCGCGCAGCGCGCCCGCCTGGAGGCCAGCCTGGCCCAGTATCGCAGCTCGCTGGCTGACCTGCTGCGCAACCGCGACGATGTGAAGCGCGCCGAGGCCAACCGCGGCGACACCATCACCGTGGTGGAGCCGGCCATCGAACCCACGCGGCCCGTCCGCCCGCGCGTGCTGGTCAACACCCTGATCGCCGCGGCCCTGGGCGCCTTGCTGTTGCTGGCCGTCGCCTTTCTGATCGAATACCTGGACGACACCATCAAGCTGCCCGAAGACGCGGCGCGTGTCACCGGCCTGCCCGCGCTGGGATCCATGGTGCAATATCGCAACGGCGACCAGGAACGGCGGCTGATCGCGGCCACCAATCCCCAGTCCCCCTTCACCGAATCCTACCGCACCCTGCGCACCAACATCCAGTTCTCCAGCCTGGACAGACCGATCGAGAAGCTGATGATCACCAGCGCCAGTCCGGGCGAGGGCAAGAGCACCACCGCGGCCAACCTGGCGGTGGTCATTGCCCAAAGCGGCAAGCGCACCATCCTGATCGACGCAGACCTGCGGCGGCCCGTTCTGCATCAGGTTTTTGGCCTGCCCAACGCGGTGGGCGTGACCAATGCGCTGCTGATGCCGGAGGGCAGCGATCTGAGCCCCCTCCTGCAAGCCACCGATGTGGAAAATCTCTGGCTGTTGAGCAGCGGGCCCCAGCCGCCCAACCCATCGGAGCTGCTAGGCTCGCACCGCATGCAAGAGCTGATCAGCGAGCTGTGCCAGCACGCGGATATGCTGGTCTTCGACAGCCCCCCCACGCTGGCCGTCACCGACGCGGCCGTGCTGGCGCGGCAGATGGACGGCGTGCTGCTGGTGGTGGAATCGGCCTCGACGCGCGAGGTGGCTGCCAAGCGCGCCGCGCAGGGCTTGCTCAAGGTGAACGCCAACGTCCTGGGCGTGGCCGTCAACCGCATCCCCTACCGCATGGCCGGCTCCCACTACTACTACTACGACTACTACGAGAACAAGGGCGACAAGGACGACCTGGACCAGGGCGGCAGCCAAAGCAAGAAGCGCCGCAAGGGTGACAAGCGACCGACCGACACAGCCAGCCAGCCAGCCGCTGCGGGCGGCTTCGCAGCCAGCCAGCTTCGCCAGCCTGGTTCGTCGGCCCAAGATGCCTGATGCAGATGCGGCAGTCGCAGCCCACCCCATCGACGACCGGAGCGAGGCGTGCTGATGGCCAGCAACCCAGATGCGCCCACCGACAGCCAGGCGCTTGACCAGCACCGATCGGGGCGCCGTCGCTCTTGGTGGCTAAACCGCCGTCTCTGGCTGGGGGTGATCCTCAGCATCGTCTGTCTGGCGCTGGCCGTAGCCGACATCGACTTCGATGCGATGGTCGCCGCGCTGCGCTCGGCCAACCTGGCTTGGGTGGCCCTAGCGGCCGGGCTGGCCGTGGCGACAGGTCTGGCCAAGGGGTGGCGCTGGCGCCTGCTGCTCTATCCCTCTCTCCCGGCAGCTTCCTCTCCCCCTGGAAAGGGGACAGACCGCATCAGCCTGCCGCGGCTGACCAACATCTGGATGGCCGGCGCCGGCGTCAATCTGGCGCTGCCCCTGCCGCGCGTGGGCGACGTGCTGCGGGTCTACCTGGCCGGCGAGGCCGGCAAAGCGCGGGTGCTGGGCACCATTGCCGCGGAAAAGCTGCTGGATCTGGTGATGCTGGCCCTTTGCTTTCTTGGCCTGCTCCTCTTCGTAGCCATGCCCCAGGAGCTGGCGCAGCGCCAGCTCTCCACCGTGGGAGTGGCGGCACTGCTGACGGTGGCGGTGATCGTAGTGCTGTGGCAGCGTCAACGGGTGCTGGCGCTGGCCAACGCTCTCCTGCAACGCACGCCAGCCGGCGAGCGGGCCGCAGCCAGCATGGAGAAAGCGCTGCAAGGGCTGGACGCGCTGCGCCAGCCTGGCCCTCTGCTGGCGGTCTCTCTGCTCACTGTGCTGGTGGGCTTGCTCTCCGTGGCCACGACCTATCTGATCTTTCTGGCGCTGGACATGCCCCCCTCCTGGGTGCAGAGCGTCCTCCTGTGGGTGGTCTTGCAGGTTGGCGTCAGTGTGCCCTCCACGCCCGGCAAGATCGGCGTCTTCCAGGTGTTGTGCCAATGGACGCTGGGCCTGTTTGGGGTTTCTGCCACTCTGGGGCTGGCCTTCGGCGTGCTGCTCTACGTGGCCGTGCCGTTGACGTTGATGGTTTTGGGCGCGCTGGCCTTGGCCATCGAAGGGTGGCGCAGCGGCCGCCGGCCAGCCGACCTGAACCTGGCCCTCCGCCCGGCAACCCTGCCCCAAGACCCGGCTGCTGGCCAAGGCAACTGATGGTCAAGCCCTATGAGCCTGGCCGCCTCAACTGTAGACCGGGCCCCAAAACCCCAAACTACGTCCTTTCAACTGCTGCGGCGACTTCCGAAGTCTTTCTGTCGCACCGGCCTGAGCAGTCACGAAAAGTCGATCATGGAGAGCGTTTTCACGCAGCCCGCTGCTGGCCCTGACCTAACCCCGCAGCCGCCGTCCCAGGAGGCGGCGCAGATCGTTTCCGTGATTGTGCCGGCCTTCAATGCCGCGGCCACGTTGGACTCGTGCCTGACCGCCCTGCTCCACCAGACCGCGCCGCGCAGCAGCTACGAGATCATCGTCGTGGACGATGGTTCGCTGGATGCCACGGCCGATGTCGCGCGGCGTCACTGCGAGCAGGGCGTGCGGCTGGTGCGCCAGCAGAACCAAGGCGCGGCCGGCGCGCGCAACACCGGCGTGGCCCACGCCCAGGGCAATCTGCTGCTCTTCACCGACGCCGACTGCGCGCCGCAGCCTGATTGGATCGAGCGCATGGTGGCCGCCTTTCAGGATCCTGAAACGGTCGGCGCCAAGGGAACCTATCTGACCCGCCAGGATCGCCTGGTAGCCCGTTTCGTCCAGATCGAGTACGAAGACCGCTATGACCGCATGGCGGCTCAGGAGCGCATCGACTTCATCGACACCTATTCGGCCGGCTATCGCCGGGAGGTCTTCGTGCGCAACGGCGGCTTCGATGTGAGCGTGCGCTACGTCGAGGATCAGGAGTTCAGCTTCCGCCTGGCCGAGAAGGGCTACAAGCTGGTCTTCGTTCCCGCGGCCCAGGTCTCGCATCAGCACGACCAGGATGTGATCGAATATGTCGAGCGCAAGTTCAACATCGGCGTCTGGAAGGCGCGGGTGATGCAGCGCCACCCCGATCGCCTGGCCAACGATACCCACACGCCGCCGGTGCTGAAGCTACAGATCCTGTTGCTCTTCCTGGCGCTGCCGCTGCTGTTGGCTGGCCTGGCGCTGAGCCAACTGGGCGTGCCCTGGTGGCAGGCCGCGGTCGGCGGCGGGCTGGCCTGTGCGCTGGCCTTTCTGGTCAGCGGCCTGCCCTTTGGCTGGAAAGCCTGGCGCAAGGATCACGCCGTCGCCCTGGTGACTCCGTTCATGTTGGCGGCCCGCGCGCTGGCCCTGGGCGCGGGCTATGGCGTGGGCATGTTGCGCTTTCTGAACCTGGAGCCGCAGGAACGCCCCGTGCTGAAGGCGCGCCAACGCCTGATGAAGCGCCTGATGGATCTGGCCGGCGCTTTGCTCAGCCTGATCGCCGCCGCACCTTTCAGCCTGGCCATCGCGCTGGCCATCAAACTGGACTCGTCCGGCCCGGTGTTGTACGTCCAGGATCGGGTCGGCGTCAATGGCCGCACCTTTCGCATGATCAAGTTCCGCACCATGATCCAGGATGCAGACAAACAACTGGGCGAGCTGATCGATCTGGCCAGCCTGGAGGAGCCCGTCTTCAAACTGAAGGACGATCCCCGGGTGACGCGCGTCGGCAGCTTTCTGCGCCGCTTCAGCCTGGATGAGCTGCCCCAGTTGATCAATGTGCTGGCCGGCGACATGAGCCTGGTGGGCCCCCGGCCCGAGGAAACCTGGCTGGTGCGACTGTACAACGACCAGCAGCGCCGCCGGCTGGCCGTCAGGCCCGGCATGACCGGCCCGATGCAGGTCAACGGACGCGGCGACCTGACCTTTGCCCAGCGGCTGCAGCTCGAGCTGGACTACATCGAGCACTATTCGTTGCGCCGCGATCTCGTGATCCTGCTCAAGACCCTTCCCGTGGTGCTGCGCGGCCGCGGCGCCTACTGAGAGCGTTCGCGCCGCGCGCGACGCCTGCGGTCCAAAACGACACCGTGAAACGATCACCCGCTTTCCCCCCTCATCCACGCCAAGCCTCCCGACCGCGACCGTTGCGGCGCGCCTGGCTGCTGGCCCTGCTGCTGTTGCCGCTGCTGGCCGCCTGTCGCGCCGGCCCGGCGCCCGAACCCTGGCCCACCCCGGCCGCGGTGCAGCCCACGCCAACGCCCACGGCCGTGGACAGCCGGGCGCTGGAGCCGCTGGTGCCCACCGTGGCGGCCCTGCCCATTGCCAGCCAGACGACCATCACGCCAACCGCTACGCCAACGACCACCATCGCCCTGCCGGCCCCCGCGGCCAGCGCGACGCCGTTGGAACCTGTCAATCTGCGCAGCCGTCTTGGTCTGGGCGTGCCGCGCAAGGTCACCGACGTCCAGTTCGACGCCGCGCTGGCCCAGCAGCTTGGCATGGGCTGGTATCTGGACTGGCACATGGATGCCGCCCCGCTGGAGGTCGAAGGGCTGGAATACGCCCAGCTCTACGCCATGCGGCCGCCCAACCTGCCCCTGCAGCGCGCCCGCATCGCCGAGGTGATGGCCGCCAACCCGGGCGCGCTCTGGCTGGCCGGCAACGAACCCGATGTCATGTGGCAGGACAACCAGACCCCTGAAGCCTATGCCCAGCTCTATCACCAGTTCTACACCTTCGTCAAGACGCTGGATCCGAGCGCCCAGATTGCCATCGCCGGCGTGTCTCAGGTGACTCCGCTGCGTCTCCAGTATTTGGAAGCGGTGTTGGCGGCCTATGAGCGGCTCTACGGCCAGCGGATGCCGGTCGATGTCTGGAATGTCCACGCCTTCATCCTGCGCGAGGAGCGCGATTCGTGGGGCGTATCGATCCCGCCCGGCATGGATGTGGACCAGGGCATGCTGTGGGAGATCGAAGACCACGACGACCTGGACCTGTTTCGCCAGCAGATCATCGATTTCCGGCGCTGGATGGCGAAACAGGGCCAACAGGACAAGCCGTTGATCATCAGCGAATTCGGCATCCTGATGCCCAGCGAATATGGCTTCTCCGACGAGCGAGTCGCCCAGTTCATGACCGAAACCTTCGACTTTCTGCTCACCGCGGCCGATCCGGAGATCGGCCTGGAGGCTGACGACCATCGGTTGGTGCAAGGGCTGACCTGGTACAGCCTGAGCGACACCGTCTACCCCACCAGCAATCTGGTCGACCCGAACAGCGGCGAGCTGACCGCGCTAGGGCGAGTCTTCGCCGCCTATGCCGCGCAGTTGGCGGAAGCGCCCTGACCGGTCACGACCAGGGAGAAAATCCGAGAAGGAGTATAGCGATGTCCAAACTATTGAGTCGTGTTGGCCTGGCGATGATTGTGCTTTCAACCCTCCTCGTATCGCCCTCTGTTGCACTGGCTGATCCAGACACCACCAATTGCCTTTACCCCACCCCCGCCGATCGCTTCGGCGTGACCGTCCACGCCGACCAGCGCATCGGCGACTTCGACGTGACGCCGCTGGCCGCGGCGCGCTACCTGAACTGGCGCGCTGACCTGGCGCCGGAGCGCCCCAACGCCATGGGCTATTACTTCGTGGTGCGCATCACCGAAGGGGGCACTCAGCCCGGGAGCAACGACCTGAAGCTCATCGCCGCCGCCAATCCCGGCTCCACCTGGGTGATGGGCAACGAGGCCGATGTGATCTGGCAGGACAACGCCACCCCGGCCGCCTACGCGCGCGGCTATCACAGCGCCTACACCGCGATCAAATCGGCCGATCCCCGCGCCCGCTTCGTCATGAACGGCGTCGGCCAGGTGTCGCCGCTGCGCCTGGCCTGGATGGACCAGGTCTGGGACAGCTACTACACCACCTACGGGGTGGAGATTCCGGTGGATGTCTGGAACATCCACACCTACATCGCCAACGAAATGCACCTGGAATGGGGCTCGGAGATTCCCCCCGGCATCCCCAACGCGGTCGGCTTTTCGTCCCATCTGGGCACCCACTGGTCGCAGCTCGCCCTGCCCGGCGCCAGCGGCGGCACGGTGCATCAAAGCAAGACACCGGGCGCACGCGCCTACTTCGCCTTCCACGGCGCGTGGGGCGCCGTTCAACTGAGCACCGGCCCGGACGCGGGCATCGCCAGGATCTACGTCGATCAAAACGCGACGCCGACGGAGGAGATCGACCTGTATGCGCCCACACCTGGTACGCTGACGCGCACCTACAGCGGCCTGGCCCCCACGCCAGGGCCGCAGGGCGATCGGCACAACATCCGCGTGCAGGTGACAGGCCGGCGCAATCCTGCCTCCAGCGACACCTGGATCCGCGTCGACGCCATGCAGGCGCCCTCCACCCAGACGCTGCCGGGCGGCCGCTTCGAAGAGAACAGCCCGCTGCGCGCCATGATCATCTCCTCCGTGGAGGACCACGACAACATGGCCCTGATCGAACAGCAGATCCGGCAGTTCCGCCAGTGGATGGCCAACCACGGCCAGCGCCACAAGCCGCTGATCAACACCGAACATGGCATCCTCATGACCGAAGACCTGGGCTTTCCCATCGGGCGCGTCCAGGCCTTCATGCTCAACAGCTTCAATCGCTTCCTCAACGATCTGGTGGACCCAGCCCTGGGCTATCCTGAGGACGACAACCGCCTCTTGCAGGAGTGGTTCTGGTTCGCCCTGGCCGTGGAACAGTTCGAGGGGCGCGCAGTGCAGACCGGCCTCTACCACCCCGTCACCCGCGCCATCAAGCCACTGGGCCAGACCTTCAGCGACTACGTACAGCCGCTGCACCAAGATTATGTCGATCTTGCGCTCTCCTCCACCACGGTCACACCCTATTGGCCGATCTTTGCCGGCGAGCCCAGCGTGCTGCGCATTCAGTCGCTGCTGAGCAACCGCGGCAACATCGCCAGCGGGCCCTTCGACGTGACCTTCCGCGCCGGCAGCGGCGCGCTGCTGGCCACCCAGCCCTTCACCGGCCTGCCCCAGC
>JAJTXO010000181.1 GCA_021463315.1 Caldilineales bacterium
ACCCTTCGGCGCGATGCAGCAGCGGCTGATGCAGAGTCGCAACGAGCTGGCGCTGTTGAGCGATGAGCTGGACAGCGCGAACCGCAACCTGATGGCTGCCAACCAGGAGCTGCGCAAGCAGGTAAGCGCCAGGACCACCTTCGTCTCCATGGCCGCGCACGAGCTGCGCACCCCGTTGGCGGTGATGCATGGCTACGCCGATCTGCTGCTGGGGGAGGTGCTGGGCCCCTTGAACGATGGGCAGCGGGAAAGCCTGTTGACCCTGCGCCACGGCTCCGACCGGCTGCTGGAGATGGTCAACCATCTGCTAGACCTGACCCGTCTGGAAGCGGGACGGATGGAGCTGGTCTTGAATCCGCTGGACCTGGGCGCGCTGGTGCAGACCGCGGCCCGCGAGCTCAGCCAGTTGTTCCAGGTGCGTGATCAGCAGTTGGTGGTTCAGGTGGCGCATGGCCTGCCCGCGGCGCTGGCAGACGAGACGAAGGTCTTCCAGATCCTCAACAACCTGTTGAGCAATGCGTCGAAATACACGCCGGTCGGCGGCCAGATCGAGCTGTCGGTCGGGCTGGCCGATGCGGCCGGCGAGCTGCTGGTGACCGTGCGCGATACTGGCGTCGGGGTGCCAGCCGACGAGTTGGAGCGCCTGGGCACTCTCTTCTTCCGCGCCCGCACCGCCAATCAGATCGACACCCGCGGGGTGGGCCTGGGCCTGTACATCACCGCTGCCCTGGTCCAACTGCACGGCGGCCGCTTCTGGTTCGAGAGCCAGGAGGGCCTCGGCTCCGTGTTCTATGTCACCTTCCTGCAGGCCGACGCCGACGAGATCCCCGACGCCTGACCTGCTCGCGGCTGTCGCGGCGGCCTCTCTTGCCGCAATGCAACTGCTCAGCCCTAGACTTCGGAAGTCGCCGCAGCACTCAACAGGACGCCATTTCGGGTGAAAGGCCAGATTCAACCCTGATGCGGCGACTTCCGAAGTCCTTGCTCAGCCCTAGACTTCGGAAGTCGCCGCAGCACTCAACAGGACGCGTTTTCGGGTGAAAGGCCAGATTCAACCCTGATGCGGCGACTTCCGAAGTCTTTAACGCCGCAACAAAGCAAAGCCTATGCCCATCTGTCACCTTGCCCACACCGCGCTTCATTTCCAGCAGGCCGGCGCTGGCCTGGACGTGGTCTTGCTGCACCACGGCACCGGCAGCGTGCGCACCTGGCGCAAGCAAATGCCGCTGCTGGCCGAAACCCGGCGGGTGACGGCCTATGACCGGCCCGGCTTCGGCCAGTCGCAGTGGCTGGATGCCTGGCCGCTGGACTATCTCGACCAGGACGTGGCGGATCTGATGGCCCTGCTGGATGCGCTGGAGATCGGCCGCGCCACGTTGATCGGCCACAGCGACGGTGCGACCATCGCGCTGCTGGCGGCCGCGCGCCATCCTGGCCGCGTGGCGGGCGTGCTGGCCGAGGCGCCACATGTGGCGGTGGAGACGCCGCGCTGCCCCGATGCCATCGCCGCGTTCATGGTCGAGCTGGCCGCCTCGCCGGATCTGCAAGCCTCGCTGGCGCGCAACCATGGCCCACGCGCCGGGCAGGTGGTGCAGCGCTGGCGCGATCGCTGGTGTGATCCGGCCTTCTGGAGCTGGAACGTCGCGGCCGAACTGGCGCAGGTGGTCTGCCCGGTGCTGGTGGTGCATGGCCTCGACGATCCCTACTTCTCCGTGGCGCATTCGGCCATGGTCGCCCAGCGCAGCCGCGGCGAGCTGGCGCTGCTGCCTGGCCTGGGCCACACCCCCCATCTGGAGGCGCCGGAACAGTTTGCACCGCAGATGCAGGCGCTGCTGGCCCGGTCTGAGTACTGATATGCCCCTTTTTACCTCTTCACGCCATCGACTGTACTACGAACAGAGGGGCGCAGGCCCCCAGCCGGTGATCTTGCTGCACGGCAGCTTCGCCAGCAGCCGCTGGTGGCAGCCGCTGCAGGCGCTGCTGCCCGGCGAGCAGGTCACCAGCTATGCGCCCGATCTGCCCGGCTGCGGCCTGTCCGAGCGGCCCGACGAGCCGGAGAGCTACGCGGTGGACGCGCTGAGCGACGCGCTGGCCGACCTGATCGAGGGGCTGGGTCTGTGGCAGGTGCATCTGGTCGGCCACTCTCTGGGCGCGGCCGTGGCGCTTTCCTACGCGCTGGGCCATCCCGGCCGGCTGCGTTCGCTGACGTTGGTCAGCGCGCCGTCGCCGCAGGGCACGCCCACGCCGCCCGAGGGCTATGGCCTGCTGAAACAGATGCGCAGCGACCGCGGCCTGCTGCTTCAGGCCTTGGCCAGCATCATGCCCACCCACGCGCCCGATGCCTTCTTCCAAAGCCTGGTGGACGACGCGCAGAGCCAGGCCCCGGTCGCGTTCACGGCCGCGGCCTGGGCGCTGGAGCAGTGGCGGGTCGAGCGGCCGGCCCTGCAGCAACTGCGTCTGCCGGTGCTGCTGATCTGGGGCGACCGCGATCACATCGTCGAGCGCCCGGTGCAGACCGATCTGCTCTTGTCGATCCCCGGCGCGAACCATCTGGAGGTGCTGCGCGGCTGCGGCCACAGCCCCATGGTCGAGCGCCCGCAAGCCTTCGCCCAGGTGCTGCTGAGCTTTTTGGCGGACAGCGAGGCGGAATACGTAACCCGTAACCCGTAACTCGTAACTCGTAACCCGGAAGGGGATGCGAGGCGTAACCCGTAACCCGTAACTCGTAACTCGTAACCCGGAAGGGGATGTGAGGCGTCTTTTGGTGGACGTGGGTCTGTGTTCCGCTGTGAGCTGGAGTCGAGGCCTTAGCCGGCCCGCAAACTCCGTAACCAAGAAAAGCCCCCCGCGATTCCGGGTTACGCATTACGCATTACGCATTACGCATTACGCTGCAGCTATCACTCCCGCAAACTCCGTAACCAAGAAAAGCAGCCCGCGATTCCGGGTTACGCATTACGCATTACGAGTTACAAGAGGCACCCCCATGGCACGCGCAGTCGTACTCTTCCTGGATGGCGTCGGGCTGGGCGTGGACGACGCCCTGATCAACCCCCTGGCCGCGGCCCGCTTGCCGGTGTTGACTGGGTTGCTGGACGGCCAGCGTCTGCTGGCTGCCAACGGCCGCATCGATGCGCCGCGGGCGATCATGGTCCCCACCGACGCGGGGCTGGGCGTGCGCGGCCGGCCGCAAAGCGCCACCGGCCAGACCGCGCTGCTCACCGGCCGCAATGCGTCCCTGATCCTGGGCGAGCATTTCGGCCCTCGCCCCAACGCCGCGCTGCGCGCCATGCTGGAGGGACCGACCCTCTTCACCCGTCTGCTGGCCGAGGGGCGCACCGTGGCCTTTGCCAACGCCTATCCCCAGGGCTATTTCGACGCGGTGGCGCGGGGCAAACGGCTGCACGGCGCCATCCCCCACGCCGCGCAGGCAGCCGGTCTGCGGCTGCGCACCGCCGACGATCTGCGAGCTGGCCGGGCGCTCAGCGTGGATCTGACCAACACGGCCTGGCGCTCGACCCTGGGCTATCCCGATATGCCGCTGTGGACGCCCCATCGGGCCGGCGAGGTGCTGGCGCATCTGGCGCAAGGCCATGACCTGGTCTTTTTCGACGACTGGGCCACCGATCTGGCGGGCCACGGCGTCGATCTGGCCGAGAGCGTGCGCGTGCTGGAGGAGATCGACGCCTTCATCGGCGGACTGTTGGCGACGGTCGATCTGGCCGAAACGCTGGTGGCCATCATCAGCGATCACGGCAACATCGAGGATCTGCGGGTCAAGGGCCACACCGAGAACGCCACCCCCACGGTGCTGATCGGCGCCGGACGCCAGGCCGCGGCCGGCGCGATCAGCGATCTGACGCATGTGATGCCGGCGTTGCTTGACGTAATACGTAATGCGTAACTCGTAACCCGGAATCGCGGGCTGCTTTTCTTGGTTACGGAGTCCGCGGGCCGGCTAAAGCCTCGACTCCAGCTCACAGCGCAACACAGACCCACCTCCACCGAAAGACGCCTCACATCCCGTTCCGGGTTACGAGTTACGAGTTACGAGTTACGGGTTACGAGTCCCCCTCAGCGCTGCCGCAGTGTGTCGCCAGTCGATGGCCGTGTACTGGCTGTCGATCTCTGCGGCAAGCGCGGCGGCGACTTCGGCGGGCGTGCCGGCGCGCTCGACGGGATCGCTCCAGCGCAGGCCGTCGGTGTAGGCGTCGTCGCCGATCAGCCCCGCGGCCATGGCTGCGGCGTCCACCGCCTCCTGAAAGCGGGCCGGCAGGCTGATGTTGGCGCGCTCGCGTCCCTCGCGGCTGCGCACCTGGAGAGGGATGTCGTGCCAATAGAGGATCTGATAGTGGGTCATGGGCAAGCTCCGATAGAAAGGGGTAGAAGTGCGCAGTCTGGAGCGCACAGGCGCCAGGCAGCGCGCAGTCTGGAGCGCAATAACAGGATCAAGGGCAGCGTCTCCAAAGACCGGCCAAAGCGCAGGCGAGACCGAGCCACACCGCCCAGCGCCAGCCAGCGATTGTAACACGTCCCAGCGTCCCCGCCAAAGCCGCCCTCTTCGAGGCATGGTGAACGGTGATCGGTGATCGGTGATCGGTGATCGGTGAAGTGGGGAATGGGGAATGGGGAATAGGGAATGGAGAATGGAGAATGGAGAATGGAGAATTGGTGAATTGGTGAATGGTGAATTGGTGAATTGGTGAATGGTGAACGGTGAACGGTCACCCAGCCCCCACCCCCCATCATAACCAGTGACCTCTGGTCGGATCACCGATTACCGATTACCTCTGGTCGGATCACCGATCACCGATCACCGATCACCGCTTACCACTCCCCACTCCCCTTTCCCAAAATCCCCGTTCTGTGGCACAATTCCGCCATGACTGACGACGCCAACCCCTTGAGCAAGCGGGAGCAAGAGATTCTGGAGCTGGTGGCCCGTGGCCTGAGCAACCAGGAGATCGCCAGAGATCTGGTGATCACCCTGAACACGGTCAAGGTCCATCTGCGCAATATCTTCGCCAAGCTCGAGGCCAACTCGCGCACCGAGGCCATCGTCAAGGCCGCCCAGGCTGGGTGGATCAACGTCAGCGGCCTGGAGGAGGTCGCCGAGGCCGCTGCTCCCGCGCCGCTTCCGCCGGCCGAGCCAGCCCTGGCGCGCTGGCAACGGATCTATTTCTTCGCCGCGGCCGCGCTGGTGCTGGCGATCTTGCTGCTGCCCGCGCTGCTGGCCCGCGGATCCAGCCGCGCCGCGGGCAGCGATCTGAGCGACGCCGGCCGGCCGCGGCTGGGCGCGCCCCAACGGGTCGAAGCCAGCCGCTGGACCAGCCTGGCGCCGCTGCCTGAGCCGCGCAGCCGGCTGGCCCTGGTGGCCATCGAGGAACGCCTGGCGGCCATCGGCGGCGAAGGGCCAGCCGGCGTCAGCGCGGCCACCCTGCTGTATGACACCGCGGCCAACGGCTGGCTGCCCGGTGCGGACAAGCCCACGGCCGTGGCCAACGTGCAGGCCGCCGCGATCGGGCAGCGCATCTACGTGCCTGGCGGCGCCACGGCCGACGGCGCGGTCAGTCCGGTGTTGGAGGTGTACGACCTGGCCGCCGATGCCTGGAGCGTGCAGGCCCCCCTGCCCAGCCCGCTGGCCGCCTTTGCCCTGGCCAGCTTCAAGGGGCAGCTCTATCTGTTCGGCGGCTGGGACGGCGCGCGCTACGTGGACGATGTCTGGGTCTACGATCCGGCCGCCGATGCCTGGAGCAGCCGTTCGCCGGCCCCCCACCGCGCCGGCTTCGCGGCCGCGGCCGCTCTGGCCGATCGCATCGTGCTGGCCGGCGGCTTCGATGGGCGGCAGGAATACGCCGCCTGCAACGCCTACTATCCCGCCGAGGACCGTTGGGAAGCGTGCGCGCCCATGAACCTGCCGCGCGGCGGGCTGGGCATGGCCGCGGACGGCGCGTCGGTCTACGCCATCGGCGGCGGCTGGCAGCGCGCGGCCAACTTCAACGAGCGCTACGACAGCCTGACCAACACCTGGTCGTCGATTCCGTCGCCGGTGCAGGGGCAGTGGCTCTTCCCCGGCGTGGCCGGCCGCGGTTCGCTGATCTATGCGGTGGGCGGCTGGAGCGGCGACTTTTTGGACACCACCGAGGTCTTTCAAGGCACCTTTCGGGCCTTCATTCCCCTCAGCACGCGCGATCAATGAGGACGGCGTGCATCACCAAGGAGAGTCTCATGTCTGATCTACAAACCCAGTTCGAGGCGGCAGCGCAGACGGTGCAGAACCTGGCCCGGCGGCCGGACGACCAGTCGCTGCTCAAAGTCTATGCCCTCTACAAGCAGGCCACGGCCGGCGACGTGCAGGGCAACCGGCCCGGCTTCATGGACATGGCCGGCCGCTTCAAATATGACGCCTGGGCCAAGCTCAAGGGCACCGGGCAGGAGGCGGCTATGCAGCAGTATGTGGACTTCGTCGGCCAGCTCAAGGCCAAGTACGGCTGATCCCATCCTGGTTCGGAGAGTGTCATCCACGCGGAGTCGGGCCTTTAGGCGGGTTGGCGCACCCGCTTCGCGTCTACGCGGCCCGGCTAAAGCCTCGACTCCGCGCTGGCTGGCTGCCAGCGCGGCGACAGGATTGACAGTCCCGCCGAGTTGGGCTAGAATTCTCCCCGACCACCCGCCCCCGTAGCTCAGCGGACAGAGCGACAGACTTCTAATCTGACGGTCGCAGGTTCGATTCCTGCCGGGGGTGCAGGAAACAGCCGGAAACCTACCTGGTTTCCGGCTGTTTTTCTATGGCCGCAGCACGAAGTAGTAGAACAGCACTGCGCCGATGACGGTAGCCAGGGCCAGCACGAGCTTGAAAACGGGCTTTTGCGTCTTGTGGCGGAAGATGAACATGCCCAGCCAGCCGCCGATAAAGCCGCCGATCAAGGCCAGGCCATGCAGCACCACCTCCGGCACGCGCCAGCCGTTCAGCTTGGCCTGCGCCTTGTCGATGCCGTAGAGCACGAACAGCGCCGCTGACCAGCCGGCCAGCCAGGCGACATACCAGTTGATCTCCACCAGCAGCATCAGCGCCAGGAAGATGCCCGCGCCCAGAACGATGGCGCCGATGGTGTAGACTTGGTTGCGGGGGTTAGATTGTTTTGACATAAGATAGCAGTGGTTGACAACGTCCTGGCGATCTGGCCGGGCGAGACGCCCTGGCGATCTGGCCGCGGGAGACGCCCTGGCGATCTGGCCGGGCGAGACGCCCTGGCGATCTGGCCGCGGGAGACGCCCTGGCGATCTGGC
>JAJTXO010000182.1 GCA_021463315.1 Caldilineales bacterium
CGAAGTCTGCGCAGGTTTGTTCAAAACGAGCTCACAGTCCATAAGACTTCGGAAGTCTTCCCCAAGTATCATCTCAAAAAACCGGGGGCGAGACTTCCGAAGTCTGCGCAGGTCTGTTCAAAACGAGCTCACAGTCCATAAGACTTCGGAAGTCTGAACCAAGCAAAGAGCCGGTGCAGCCTAGTCGTACAACGTCGGACAGGGCCCGTAGTAGAACCAGCCCGCAGCGGTCTTGGAACAGGTCGCCTGCACCGGTTCCTGGTTGCAGGCAAGCTGCATGCACTGCATCGCGCCCGGTGTGCAGTTGCCCCACACCTGGATCTGCGGCTCCATCTCGATGGACCCGGTGTTGGGCGAGTCCCACTGGCCGTCCGAGACGAAGCAGGCTGTCTGCTGCAGGTCCTGCTCGATGCACGGCGTGTAGTCGCCGTACTCCGTCGTGACGCTGGCGGCCGAGCTCGGACACGAGCATTCCCACCAGGGATCGCACGCCGGGGTAGGCGTGGGGCCAGGCGGCGACGCAACGGGAGTGCCGCTGGGCATGGGCGTCGGCAGCGGGGTGTAGATGTAGCCGCCGGCCGGGTTGACGTAGGCCCAGTTGAGATAGGCGTAGGCAGTGCCGGTGTATTGGCGATACTGCACCGTCAGGTTGTGGGTGCCCTGGCTGAGAGGCACGACAGCCTGCACCGTCTTGCCCGACATGCCGGCGCCGATGGTGTTGATATAGGTGACGCCGTCGATCTGCAAGGAGATCTCGTCGTCGGCCAGCACCTGAAAGATGTAGGTGCCGCTGTAGTAGTAGTAGACCGAACTGGTCATGGTCGCCGTCCAGTTGGTGGCGGGCATGCCGGGGCCAGGCGGAACCGTGCCCCAGTTGAAGTCGATGTACGTGCTCTGCATCCCCATGGCCGCCGGCGCGGTCCAGTTGGGATTGCTGAAGAACGAGGCGTTCCAGATGTTGCCGTTCTGCGCCGACAGCGGAGTGAAGGCGATGGCGAGCAGCACCAGCACCAGCACGCAGGCGGAGAAGAGAGACAGGGATTTGCGTTTCATCGTCGGTTCTCCTTGCCGCTATGGCTGCCCGAGCGCTTCCGGCCCGGCGTCGGCGCTCTCAGTGAGGGTCAAGACGCCGGTGACCGGGCTGTCAGGGTCGATCCGGCCCACCCAGACCAGATACAGCCCCTCGGCCGGCGCGTCGATGGTCAGCAGCGGGTTGAGGTTGTTCACGCCGTCGGCGTCGTCGGCGCAGAGGGCCTCTCCGCCCGGCGTCCTGACCAGCAGGGTCGTGTCTCCGTCGGCCTCGACGAACAGATTCAGCGCCTCCGCCTCTCCTGTCCACCGGAAGGCGTAGGTCGGGGCCAGGCTCACCAGCCCGCTGCACAGGTCGCCGCCGGTCAGCAGTTCTGGCGCCGGCAGCTCGCCGTCAGCCGTAAAGTCCACCTCCACGTCGTCGCCGCCCGCTTCCAGCTCGGGGACATCCTCCAGCTTGGCGCTGACCTCCTCCAGCCGCTGAGCTGCCCGCACCAACCGGTCGCGCAGCGGCAGCACCTGCGGCGCTGGCGGCCGCTTGACCAGGCTGGCCAGCGCCATCTGCGTCGCGTCCAGGTCGCCCCGCCCGGTGAACACCAGGAAGCCGGGGATCAGATCCGTGGCGACTGCGCTGCCCACCCACACGTCGTAGGTCCCCGTCACCGGCGCGGTGATGGTGATGGTCGGGTCGAGGATCAGCGGGTTGGTGTTGTCTCCACAGAGGAAGTCGCCGTCGGGGGTGCGCACAACCAGCGTCGAATCGCCGTCGCTGTAGACGAACGCCGTCAGACGATCGGCATCGCCCTGGTAGTTCACCGAGGCGGTCGGAGCGTCCGCAACGAAGCCGGTGCAGTTCTCGTCCAACGCGCTGGCCAGCGCCGGGCCGCCGCCCTGAACACTGACCAGGAACGGATCCAGGCGCAACCCCTCGGCCGCGTCGATGGTCAACCAGGCGGCTGGCTCGCTGTCGGATTCCTCGCTGGCCGCGGGAGATGCCGTCGGTGTGGACTGAGCGGCGCGCGCTTCGCTGGCCAGGCCCGGCTGCGCCATGGCCAGCGCGGCTGCCAACAGCCCGACCAGCGCCGCTGCCAGCACCGCTGCCAGGACCGTGGTTTTTCTCTTGTGCATAGGTCTCTCCTTGCTACTGCGATGTGTACTCCAGCAGCGCCTGGCCGCCGGAGTCCTTGATGGTTAGCTTGTTGCCCTTGATCTCGTAGGCGCCGGCGCCCTCCAGCAAATAGAAGTAGTCGCTCTCCTGCTGGTTGATGTCCTCGGGACAGCTCATCATGGTCGCCGCCGGCGACTGGATCGTCAGGCTGGAGCCGCTGACGGTGTACGCTGCGTTGTAGTTGTTGCAGCCGCCAGAGCCGGTTACCATGCCGTCCGAGCCGAAAACAGCCGTGATCGTGACGGTTGGCTGGACGTCGACCCCGGGCATGGAAGTGACGGTCCACGTGGGCCCGGCGAGCGACGCCGCGCTGCCTCCGCAGGCCGCCAGCAGGAAGGCCAAAACACCGATCAACAAGACACGTTTCATGAGCAAGCCTCCTCGCATGGATATTGGACACCTGCCTTCGCAGGTGCGACAGGTGGATCGGCGACCAGCGCGCCCTATTCTGGCGCGGCTGGATCGCCGGGGGTCTCCGCGAGCCAGCGCTGGGCAGCCGCATAGGCCGCGCGCGTGCTGGAGCCCAGATTGTCCGTGGCAACGTACACGTTGTCCGCGCCCAGCACATCGGAGGTGGTGTGGGTGCGGTCCAACTGGCCCTTGGTCTTGCTGCTGACGCCGGCCACCATCAGCCGGCCGCCGGCCGCCTTCACTTGCTGGTTGTAGCGCTCCAGCACCGCCACGAAGCTGCTGCCCACCCCTTCCTGCGCCCGCAGCCGCAGGATCACCGCGGGCCGTTGGGCGTGCAGCGCCCGGGGCAGGTGCTGCTCCAGCGTCTCAGCGCCGGCAGCCGTCATGTTGCCGTAGATCTGCAGCAGCGTGATCTCGTTGCCGGACAGCTCCGCCGGCGCCGGGCCTTCGGTGACGCTGCCGTCCGGGTTGAGGGTCAGGCGGGTCAGCCGCACCTCTTTGGAAGCCGTGACGAAGAAATAGGCCAGGATGGAGAGCAGGACGCCCAGGAAGACCGCCTGTTGCAGCGGAATGGTCAGCGTCAGAATCAGCGTGGCCACCATCACGACACGCGGTATCCAGCCGGTGGCCCAGACGTCAGCAATGCGGTCGCGCTTGAGCGACTGAAAGCCAGCCACGATCAGCAGCGCGGCCATGGCCGGCATGGCCACCAGGCTGACCGCCCGGCTGAACAGCGCGACCGCGGCCAAGATGATCAGGCCGGAGAAGATGTTGGCCCAACGCGACTTGGCCCCCGAGCTGATGTTGAGCGCGGTGGATGAGACGGAGCCGCCGATGGGCATGCCTTGCAGCAGGCTGGCGCCCACGTTGGCCGCGCCCTGGCCGACGAAGTCGCGCGAGCTGTTGGGGTAGGCGCCGTCCGGGTTGGGATAGCCTTTGCTGACGCCCGCGCCCTGCACCAGGGCGATGATGGCCAGCGCCAGCGCGTCCATCCAGAGGGCTGGCGCCAGCGACAGATCGGGCAGGCTGGGCAGCGGCAGCGATCTGGGGATCATGGCGACGTCGCTCACCTGCTGCACGCCGCTCCAACCCAAGACAATCAACGCCAGCGATCCGATCAACATGCCAAACAACATGGAGAAGTTGCGCAGCCGCGTGCGGTCGACCAGCAGAATCACCGCCACCGTCAGCACGCCGATGGCCGTCGTCTGCGGATCCCACTGGTCGAGGTGGAGAAAGGCATCGATGGTCTTGATTACCTTGTTGGTGTAGGCGCTGGAGTAGCCGGTGAAGTCGCCCACCTGCGACAGGACGACGTTGATCGACACGCCGGTCAGAAAGCCGATCACCACCGAGTTGGAGATGAAGCGCAACAGCCGGCCCAGCCGCAGCAGGCCGGCGATGACCATGAAGCCGCCGACCAGCAGCGCCAAGGTGGAGATGGCCACCACCCGCTGGTCGTCGCCATACGCACTGAGCGCCGAGCCGGCTGTGATGGCCAGCGCGCTGGTGGCGGCGATGTTCATGAAGGCCGAGCTGCCGAAGATCGCGCCCAGCGGCGAGCCGACCATCACCGCGTAGAGACCCTGAACCGGGTTGACGCCGGCCAGAATGCTGGACGCCATCGCGTCGGGGATGTTGGCCACGCCGGTGGTGATGCCGGCGATCAGATCGCCGACCAGGTTGCCGCGCGACTTGGCAGGAGCAGCAGGATCGGCAGATGGTGCGTTCATGGACGATCAACCTCTGGAAGTCGTTGCGTGGCGCCGCCCAGCACCAACACCACCATGGACAAGGACGCCGTGCGCTGTCGAATGAAGTTCCTCATCGTCTCGTGACCAGATCTTGTTCCAGCCAGTGCGTTCCCGGAGGTCCAAGGTCTGCGGCCAGCCCCTGGACTTCCGGGAACAGATGATCAACCGGCGCGGCCGGCCGCGCCAGCCGCTGCGGCTCTACTGCCGCGCCATGGCGACGCGCAGGCGCTCCTCGGGATCGATGAAGTGATCGTGGTCGTCCAGCCCGGCGTCGAGCTGCACCCAGTGGATCTTGCCGTTGAACTTGCTGCTGTGGACGTTGTAGTCGGGGCTGACGGGCGTGCCAGATTCGTAGCCGATGTCTGTCGTCTCATCGGCCGAGAAGATCAGCGCCTGGGTCGCCCCGACGCGGCCCGCGCCTACCGGTTTGCCGTCGTAATAGAGGGTCACGTTTCCCCCCTTGGCCGGGCCGCCGCCGTCGTAGGCGAACTCCATCCGCACCTGATGCTTGCCCTGTGGGATGAGCTCCGTCGCCTCGGTGGGGAACTCATGGATGCCCAGCACGTTGTAGACGAACTTGAGCTTGCCATCCTTGGCGTACACGCTCCAGCCGCCGAACCGGCCGCCCTGGGCGATGATCACCCCGCTGGCCGGCTGACCGTTGACTTCGATCTCGGCCGTGATGGAGAACGACTTGTTCTTGATGCTGACCACGCTGTTCTCCGACAGGCGCCCCATGCCGGGGAAGAACAACTGCGAGTTGCCCCTGACCAGCGTCGGCCGTCCGGCAAGGTCGGGATTGAGCCGCTCGCCGGTGCGGTCGTCCATCGGCAAGACGTTGTACTTGGCCGCCTCGATCAGCCACAGGCGCTGAAGCGACGCCAGCTTGTCCGGCATCTCCCTGGCCAGGTCATGCGCCTGCGAGAAGTCTTGGTTGCCGTCGTAGAGTTCCCAGATGTCGGCGTCGAAGGGCGGCGCTTGCTCCGTCAGCAGCCACGGCGTGCGGTGCTTGGTGACCGCGCTCCAGCCCCGGTGATAGATGCCGCGATTGCCGAACATCTCGAAGTATTGCAGATCGTGCCGTTCGGGCGCGCCGGCCTGGTCGAAGCTATAGAGCATGCTGCTGCCTTCGATCGGTGATTGCTGCACCCCATTGACGAACATCGGCTCGGG
Organism: Caldilineales bacterium; assembly: GCA_021463315.1. GTDB lineage: Bacteria > Chloroflexota > Anaerolineae > JAAEKA01 > JAAEKA01 > JAAEKA01. The sequence goes on from JAJTXO010000182.1 coordinate 5,536, forward strand.
CAGCCCGGCCGCCTCCAGGATCGTCGGAGCGACGTCGATCACATGGCAGAACTGCGAGCGCAGCCCCCCTTTCTCGCGGATGCCCGCCGGCCAGTGAACGATGGCGCCGTTGCGCGTGCCGCCCCAATGCGAGGCGATCTGCTTGGTCCATTGGTAAGGGGTGTCCATGGCCCAGGCCCAACCCACCGAATAGTGGTTGTAGGATGCGGGCGAGCCGAACTCGTCCATTTTCGCGCGCATGAACTCCGGCGTTTCCAGGGCAGCCATGCCGTTGAAGTTGGCCATCTCGTTGAATGCGCCGTTCATGGTGCCCTCGGCCGATGCGCCGTTGTCGCCGATGATGTAGAAGATGAGCGTGTCGTCGAGAACCTCCAGGTCGGCCAGGGCATCGATCAGACGGCCAACCTGATAGTCGGTGTGCTCCAGGAACCCGGCGTACACCTCCATCTGCCGTTCCAGGACCGGCTTGAGATCGTCGGGCATGTCATCCCAGGCAGTGATCCCGGCGTTGCGCGCACACAGATCCGCGTCAGCCGGGATGACGCCCAGCTCCTTCTGGCGCGCAAAGGTGATCTCGCGCTGCCGATCCCAGCCGTGGGCAAACTTGCCCTGGTACTTGTCGGCCCACTCTTTGGGCACGTGATGCGGCGCATGGGTCGCGCCCGGCGCGAAGTAGACCAGGAACGGCTTATCGGGCAGCAGCGCCTTTTGCTGGCGCATCCAGTTGATGGCGTGATCGGCCAGGTCCTCGGTCAGATGATAGCCCTCCTCCGGCGTGGCCGGCGGCTCGATGGGCGTCGTGCCCTCATAGAGCGCCGGGTCCCACTGGTTGTTTTCCCCGCCGATGAAGCCATAGAAGTGCTCGAAGCCGCCGCCGCCCGACGGCCAGGCATCGAAAGGCCCCATCGGCGACGTCTGCCAGACCGGCACCTCATGGCACTTGCCGAACTGGGCGGTCGAATAGCCGTTCAACTTGAGGGTCAGCGCCAGGGGGGCTTTGGTGTTGGGGCGCAGCGAGTTGTTGCCGGGGGCCGAGGTCGCCGTCTCGGTGATGCTGCCCATGCCGACCGAATGGTGGTTGCGGCCGGTCAGCATCGCCTGCCGGGTGGGGGCGCAGAGGGCCGTGGTGTGGAAACGGTTGTAGCGCAAGCCGCCGCCGGCCAGCCTCTCGGCCGTCGGCGTGTGGCATGGTCCGCCGAAGGCGCTGGACGCGCCAAAGCCTACGTCGTCCAGCAGGACGATCAACACGTTGGGCGCGCCGGCCGGCGGGCGCAGCGGCTCGATGGGCGGGTACTTGGTGTCCGGGTCCTTGGCGTCGTAGGTGGTCAGCCCGGGCCTGGCGACGTCCGGGATCGGCAGGACCGCGCGCAAATGTTTGTCAGGTTGATTGGTCATTTCGGAGCTCCTTTGAATTTGTTTCGGGTGCGATGGGAAAGCTTCAGCCCAAGACTTCGGAAGTCGCCACACGGGTGAAAGGCTCGGTTCAACCCTGATGCGGCGACTTTCGAAGTCCTTCGGTCCAACGCCTTGCGTTTTTCAGCCGCGGGCGCCCATGCGCCGCGCCGCGGGCAGCAGGATCAGCAGCATCAGGATCGCGGCCACCAGCACGAACGATACGGTGTCGGTGCCGGAGAAATTCTGCACGCTGACCAGGATGGCGGCCGACACGTTGCGCTGCGCCGCGCCCAGCCCCATCACGCTGCGGATGGCCGGGTCGCGGCCCCCCAACAGCATGCCAATG
>JAJTXO010000183.1 GCA_021463315.1 Caldilineales bacterium
GAGGGGGAAGACTTCCGAAGTCTTATGGACTGTGAGCTCGTTTTGAACAAACCTGCGCAGACTTCGGAAGTCTCGACCCCGGTTTTTTGAGATGATACCTTACTTCAACTGAAGAACTCGGTATAGAGAGCAATCAAGCGCCACGGTGGGCGCTACCCGGCGGGACGCCTGGCCGATCGGTTCTGGTTGCCACGGTGGGCGCTACCCGGCGGGACGCCTGGTCGATCGGCTCTGGTTGCCACGGTGGGCGCTACCCGGCGGGACGCCTGGTCGATCGGTTCTGGTCGCCACGGTGGGCGCTACCCGGCGGAACGCCTGGTCGATCGGTTCTGGTCGCCACGATCTCACGGGCGTCTCACCTATGGCACCGGATCATAGCCGCCAGGGTTGAACGGATGGCAGCGGCTGATGCGCTTGACGCCCAGCCATAGCCCCTTGATCGCACCGTAGCGCTCAACCGCCTCCAAAGTGTATTGGGAACAGGTCGGCTGAAAGCGGCAGTTGCTGGCCAGCAAGGGGGAGATGAAACGCTGATACCCACGGATCAGGGCACTCACGACATGTTTCATGATAGCATCTCATCTGGCCCTTGCCGGTCTGACCAGGTGCGCAGCCCCGCCTGGGCCAGGCTTTTCTCCACAGCAGCCTCGATCTGGCGAAACTCCGCCTGAGCGATCGCCGGCCTGGCGATCAGCACCACATCCCACCCTGGGGCGATGGTGGAGAGGCGGAGACGCACGATCTCTCGCAAGCGCCGGCGCGCCCGGTTGCGCACCACCGCGTTGCCTATGCGTTTGCTGGTGGAGAAGCCGAAGCGGCTGTGCGGCAGGTCATTGGGCAGGAGGCACAGCACCAGCAAACGATGGGTCCAGCATCTTCCCTGGCGGCGGATCTCCTGGAAACGCTCATGGTCAGCCAGGCGTTGCTCCCGCTTCAAGGATTACCAGGTCCGCTTGCGGTAGGACACCGTGGGGGCCAGCCGTTTGCGGCCCTGCGCGCGACGGCGCTTGATCACATTGCGACCATCCCCGGTGCTCATGCGCTCACGGAAACCATGAACGCGCAGTCGCCTGCGCACCTTGGGCTGGTAAGTTCTCTTAGGCATTGAAAAGTCGGCACTCCTTTCTTTGGTTCTCTCTGGCGATCTGGCCGCGTCCAGAGCCTCTATCTTTTATCGGCGACATCATCTCAATAGATGGGGGAAGACTTCGGAAGTCTCGGCCCCGGTTTTTTGAGATGATACTCGCGGCGGCCCTTAAGCAACAAAAAACGGGAGAGGCTACACCTGCTCCTCACCCGTTCTTGTGCCTTGTGGCTCGAATGGGATCTGTTTGTCGGTTAAACCAGCGCCAATTATACTTGGTCGCCGGAGTCTCGTCAAATCATGGGCTCTTCAGGGGGTTGCTGGTTGGCCGGTTGATAGGCCGTCAGCGCCTGCGATTGCGCCCCAGCCTGACCAGGGACAATCAGGGCAATGATGCGCTCGATCAGGTCCAGCACCATGGTCTGACGGAAGCCGGCGATCACGGCGATGGCCGCTGGCAACAGCCGGGCGCCCAGGGCCGCCGAGGGCTGCGCGCTCAGGTCCACCTGGACGGCCAGGAAGCCCGCACCCATGATCAGAAAGACGATGCCACCCAGCACCATGCCCAGCATGGGCTGCGAATAGTACCAGAGGTTCTCGACCGGGTCGTAATCGCGCATCACCGAGATGTGATGGTAGAGCGACCACAGGGCGCAGGTGACTCCGCCGATGCCGCCCCAGGCCAGGGTGCTCAGGAAGAGCACCGCCCAGCCCAGTTGCTCGCTGTCGGGCGTCAGGCCCAGCAGAAAGGCGGTCCAGGCCCGGAAGGTCGTGCCGTTGACGGTGGTAGTCAGCGCGATGAAGCCCAAGATCGCCAGCCAAACCGTCTGGTAGGCGAAGATGCGGCGGACATAGAGCCGGCCCCCCTCGATGCTGCGCTCGATTTGATTGGTGCGGGCGCGCACCTGGTTGAGCAGATATTCGGCATCAGCGAAGCGCTCCGGCTCCTTGAGCAGGATCGTGCGCACCTGTCGCAGAATGTCGAAGGCCACGGTAGCTTCCTGGCGTTGACCGCTCAGCAGCATACCCACCTTGTCGTAGAGCGCATCGACCTCGCGGTCCAGCGCGTTGAGATCGCTGCGCCGCAGCTTGCTGGCGATCTCTTTGCTTTCCTGCCTGGTCAGCGGTGTGCCGCTTTCCCTGGCGATATCGGCAGACAGCGCGGAATCGTCCGCGCTCGCGCCGTTGCCGGAGGGCACGCCCACCCGGCGGCGTTGCTCGCCCTCCGAGGCTGCCGCGGGCTGCTGCACGTCGGCGATCTTGACGGGGCTGTCGGGTTGCGGTGTTGGCATGGCGTCACTCTCGGAATCGTTGTGGGCCAGTCCCGCTTCTGCAGGGCTGGCCGCTGGATCGTGCGCCGGCGACTGGTTCGGCGCAGCGGCGTGATGGTCGGCCGCGTCGGTCAGCAGCGGCGTGGGCTGCATCGTAGAGAAGGCTTCGGCAGCCTGGCGCAGATACTCCTCAGTTGTGGTGGATGCCGGCTGGCTTGGGCTGGCCGAGTCCAGGTAGCTTGCTTCGCGGGCGGGATCGGCCACCGTGGGGGTGGTCACTGTGTTGGCCGGCCACTCTGCCGTGTCATCGGCGGCGGCTGGCTCTGAGTCGCCGGACTGCTCAGTGCGTTGCGCAGGATCCTCGTCGGCCTCACCGAACAGGAGATCGATGCCGCGACCGAACATCTCAGATCCGCGTCCTTTGATGGTTACTTTCTTGCTAGACATCAGTGGTACTCCGCTCGACCATCGGTCTTATGGATGGCCGAGCCGTGTTTCTGTGCTTAGTTTCGCATTTGTCATCACATTGAACGACAGGCGATGACGTTTTACTTGACCTATTATACAATAATCGATTAGATATGTCAAGTACTAATTTTTATGTCATCTTCATGGCTGATGGTCCAGCAAAAAGATCGGATGTAGCATCCGCACCAGGTCTGTCATGCGGCCGCGCTGGCCAGCCGCCCATCCAGCCCTAAATCCCCGGCGACGCCTTGCAGCGCGGCCAGCACGAAGCCGATATGCTCCTCCAGCGGCTCGCCCAGCTCGGCGGTGAACTCCTCGATCTCGCCGCGATGGATGGCCGCGGCAAAGGCCCGATCCTTCCACTTCTTGCGCACCGATTTGACGGTGACGTCGCCCAGATCTTTGCTGGGCCGCACATAGCCCACCGCCATAATCAGCCCCGTCAGCTCGTCCACGGCCACCAGCGCGCTGTCCAGCCGGCCGGTGCGCGCCACGCCCAGATAGGGCGCGTGACCCTCGACGGCATGAATCAGCGCGGGCGGGTAGTCCAGTTCCCGAAACAGCCGCAGCGCGCTGCGCGGATGTCCGTCGACGGCGTCTGCCATGTCGGGGAAGCGCTCGAAATCCAGATCGTGCAGCAGGCCGGTGACGCCCCAGAGCTCCTCGTCCTCGTGATACTTGTGGGCATAGGCGCGCATGGCCGCCTCAACGGCCAGCATGTGCTTGCGCAGGCTGTCGCTCTGCACCCACTGGCAGAGCAGATTCCAGGCTTGATCGCGTGTTGGCAAGGGCATGATGCGTGCTGTCCTCCTGGGCGTCGAATTGATGGGCGCCATTCTAGCACTGCCGGTGAAATAGCACAAGCGCGCTGATTTGACGCATAGAACAAACGTTCATATAATGTAGCTAATGCCAGGCGCCGAAAGCCGATAATCCGCCATGCTGATCCACAACACCCCCGATCTCTACCAAAAGGTCAACCTGCTGGGTAGCCAGGCGCAGTACGACCTGTGCGAAGCCCAAGGCCAGCCCACGCCGCTGCCGGCCGTGCAAGCCTCCGCGGCTGGTCTGCCTGATGTGAGCGATTCGGTGGCCACGGTGATCGGCCAGGGCGGCCGCCGGGTGCCGCTGTTGCGCATCCTCCAGACCAGCGCCTGCGAGAAGAACTGCTACTACTGCCCCTTCCGGGCTGGCCGGCGCATGCGGCGCACCACGCTGGAGCCCGATGAGCTGGCGGCTGCGTTCGATCTGATGCTGCGCAAGCGCCTGGTGGAAGGACTGTTTCTGAGCTCAGGCATCATCGGCACGGTGCGGACCATGGATCGCATGCTGGCCACGGTGGAGCTGGTGCGCCAGAAATATCAGTGGCGCGGCTACATCCATCTCAAGCTGCTGCCCAACGCGGAGGAGGCCCAGATCGAGCGCGCCGCGCGGCTGGCCGACCGGCTGTCGGTCAACCTGGAGGCGCCCAACGAAGCGCGGCTGGCGCGGTTGGCGCCGAAAAAGGACTTCGAACAGGGCCTGGTGGAGCCTTTGCAGCGCGCTTGGGCCATCGTGCGGCGGCTGCGCAGCCAGGGCCATGCCGTGGCCAGCGCTGGCGCAGTGACCCAATATGTGGTAGGCCCGGCCGGGGAGAGCGATCAGGAGCTGCTGGCGGCCAGCCAGCGGCTCTATCGCCAGGTGGGGCTGCGCCGCGCCTATTACTCGGCCTTCAATCCCATCGACGACACCCCCTTGCAGGAGGAAGCCCCCACCCCGCCGCGGCGGGAGCATCGCCTCTACCAGGCCGACTTCATGCTGCGCCAGTATGGCTTCGATGTGGCGGAGCTGCCCTTCGACGGCCAGGGCAATTTGCCCCACGACCGCGACCCCAAGCTGGCCTGGGCTGCCCGGCATCCCGAAGCTTTCCCGGTGGAGATCAACCGCGCGCCGCAGGGGCTGCTGCTGCGCGTGCCGGGCATCGGGCCGCAGGGCGCCAGCGCCATCGTGCAAGCTCGGCGCAGCGGCCGTCTGCGCTCGCTGGAGGAGTTGCAGCGCCTGGGGGTGCGCAGCCAGCAGGCCGCGCCCTACGTCTTGTTGGATGGCCGCTCCCCCAGCCACCAACTGCGCCTCTTTCCGGTCTGAACGGGCGCGCGGCTTTTCGCTGGCCGCACGGCCATGCTATAATGTCGCCTGGCAACGCCAACCCAATCTCACACACAAGAGGTGCTCTGTGCCGGCGAAGACACTGTTTCTGGATGGTCAGACCTTGCGCATCGACGATGTGGTAGCCGTCGCTCATGCCCAACCTGGCGATTTTAGCTTTCAACTCACGGCAGACGCCCAGCGCCGCGTCGCTCGCGCCCGTCAAGCTGTGGAGGATTTCGTGGCCGAAGGCCGGGTGGTCTACGGCATCACCACCGGCTTCGGCGCCTTCTGCAACCGGGTGATCGACCCTGAACAAACGGCGCAACTGCAGCGCAACATCGTGATGAGCCATGCCGTCGGCGTGGGCCGGCCTTTGGATACCGCAGTGGTGCGGGCCATGATGCTGATTCGGGCCAACACCCTGGCCAAGGGCCATTCTGGCTGTCGCCAGGCGGTGATCGACCTGCTGCTGCGCATGGTGGAGCGGGGCGTGCATCCGGTGATTCCGCGCCAGGGATCGCTGGGCGCCAGCGGCGATCTCGCGCCGCTGGCCCACATGGCGTTGGTGTTGATCGGCCTGGGCGAGGCCGAATGGCGCGGCCAGGTGGTGTCCGGCGAGGCCGCGCTGGCCGAAGCGGGCCTGACGCCGTTGGAACTGCAGGCCAAGGAGGGTCTCGCGCTGACCAACGGCACGACGCTGATGGCCGCGCTGGGCGCGCTGGCCGTGTTCGAGGCCGAGAATGTCGCCGCGGTGGCCGATATCGCCGGCTGCCTGAGCCTGGAGGCGTTGCACGGCACGCCGGCCGCCTTCGACGCCCGCCTGCAGCAGGTTCGACCGCACCCCCGTGCGGTGGAATGCGCGGCCAACCTGCGCCAGTTGTTGGCCGGCTCCACCTTTGTGCGCGATGTGAGCCTGACGGCTATGGTGAGCGACGGCGCGGGGGTGTCTGAGCCGCAGGACCCCTACACCCTGCGCTGCATTCCTCAGGTGCATGGCGCGTGCCACGATGCCGTCAAATATGCCCGCTGGGTGGTGGAAATCGAGCTCAACGCGGCCACAGACAATCCGTTGATCTTCATCGACGAGGCCAGCGACCAGGTGGAGGTCATCAGCGGCGGCAACTTCCACGGCGAGCCGCTGGCCATCGCCTTCGACTACCTGGGGCTGGCCATCACCGAGCTGGGCAACATGGCCGAGCGGCGGCTGACCCGCCTGACCGATGGGGCCAGCAATCGCCACGTGCTGCCCGACTTTCTGACCAAGGAGGGTGGGCTGAACAGCGGCCTGATGCTGGTGCAATACACGGCCGCGGCGCTGGCGTCGGAGAACAAGTCGTTGGCCCACCCCGCCAGCGCGGACACGATTCCCACCAGCGCCAATTGGGAGGATCACGTCAGCAACGGCCCCATCGCGGCCCGGCAGGCCCGGCGCGTGCTGCGCAATGTGGAGGCGATTCTGGCCATAGAACTGCTGGCCGCGGCGCAGGGGATCGACTTCCGCCGTGAGGTGATGCCGGGCGCGGAGCTGGGAGCGGGCACGGCCAAGGCCTATGCCGCGATCCGCCAGCGCGTGCCCTTCCTGCAGCAGGATGGCGTGCTCTATCCCTTCATCGAGGCGCTGCGCGATCTGGTGGCCAGCGGCGCGCTCCGGCAGGGGATCGTGGAGTGATCAGCCCTGGCCGCGCGCCGGTGGTCATTAGCATCCTCTAAGCTGCGACTAATCCCCCCTTAAGGAAAGGCGGCTATACTGGCGGCAGTCGTTCGGTAAGACGAATGATGCTCCTTCCTTCCTCCTTGCGGGGCGGCAGATTGGGACGGTCTGCCGCCCTTCCCTTTTTTCTGGCATCCGGTAGCTTTTTGTCTGGGGTTCTGTCTTGGCTATAATCGCAAAGAGCTGTGGCGAGAGCAGCAGCGCCGGTGTCGGACGCGTCCAGCGCTGAGACGGTCCCGTTCCCGCGCTGCAGCCGGTGTCTGACCAAGGCGCCCACGCCGCCTTCCAACCGGAAGGCAACTCTTGTCGCGCAGACCAAACCACAAGGAGATTCGCATGGCTACCGAAAGCACCCCCTCACCGTTAGCTGCCGATGTGGCAGCCCTGAAGTCCGAGATGAAGGCCCTCCGGGAGCTGATCGAAAAGCTCGAGAGTCGCCTGGCCCAGATCGAGGATGAGTTGACCGCGCTGCGCAACCTGTTTTAGAACTCAGAGGCTGAACCCTCTGGCTGAGAGTACGAAGCGGCCTCAGCCGCTGGGATCCCAGGCCCTGAGGGGCCTTCGTGTTGTTAGCCGGTGGGTTTCTAACCACCGTGCTGCGCTCTGGCTGAGAG
>JAJTXO010000184.1 GCA_021463315.1 Caldilineales bacterium
GGGAAGGGCTGTTCGCGGCGGTGGATGCCGCGCTGCTGCCGGTGCGAGACACTCCGCTGAACCGCGCCAAGTCGCCCATGCGGCTGTTGGACTTGCTGGCGGCCGGCGTGCCGGTGGCTGCGCAGGACGTGGGCGAATACGGCCAACTGGTGACGCACGGCGTGACGGGATTGCTGGCCCAGCCGGGCGACGAGGCCGGCTTGGCGGCTCATCTGCTCAGCCTGCTGCGTCAGCCAGAGCTGCGCGGCCGGCTTGGCCGTGCCGCCGCCGCAAGCGTGTCAGTGAATCATACCTGGCCTCACCGGGCCGCGCGCGTCGCCGAACTCTATCGGCGCGTCACGGCTGGCTGATTGTCGAACCATCAGGACCGCGGTATAATCGGCGGCAATGAACAACTCAGTCGATAGCAGCGATCTCGCCGCGCCCCTCACCGCCCAACTCAAGCGCCGGCTCTGGCTGTGGTGGGGCCTGGCGCTGGCCTGGATGGGGATCATCTTCTACTTCTCGGCCCAGACCAACTTCGACTTTGTGCCGGAACCGTGGCAGGTCGACCCGCTGTCGTGGGCTGTCCATTTCACGGAATATGCCGTGCTGGCCGCGCTGTTGTGGCAGGCGCTGCGCTATACCCCGCGGCTGGACCGGCGGGCCGCGGCGCTGGCCTTTGTGCTGGCCGCGCTCTATGCCATCTCCGACGAATGGCACCAATCCTTCGTGCCTGGCCGCTATCCCGACATTCGGGACGTGTTGGTGGATGTGGCCGGCGCACTGACTGCGCTGCTTCTGCTGGGGCGCAGGCCTTGAGGTGGAACTATCATGGGCCCGAAATCTGCAACCAAGACCCGATCACTGGCGCAAAACGCCGCGGCGCCGGCCAAAATAGCCTACTGCGACGCGGAGATGTATCTGAACCGTGATCTGAGCTGGCTGGAGTTCAACCGGCGCGTGTTGGAGGAGGCGCTGGATCCCACGCTGCACCCGCTGCTGGAGCGCGTCAAGTTCCTGGCTATCTTCAACTCCAACCTGGACGAGTTCTTCATGATCCGCGTCTCTGGGCTGCGGCAACAGGTGCTGGCTGGCGCGGTGGAGCTGCCTCCCGACGGCATGACCCCGGCCGAGCAGCTCGCGGCTATCCGGGAGCGGCTGTTGCCCATGCTGGATCAGGCGGTGGCCTGCTGGGCCGACGATCTCAAGCCTAAGCTGTGGCAGGAGGGCATTCACATCCGCACCTACGACGAGCTGACAGGGGCTGAGCGCGCCTGGCTGACGGAGTATTTTCTGCGGGAGGTCTTCCCCGTTCTGACGCCGCTGGTCTTCGATCCTGGCCACCCCTTCCCCCACATCTCCAACCTGAGCATCAATCTGGCGGTCAAGCTGCTGGACCCAGTCGAGGGTGCGGTCCACTATGGCCGCATCAAGGTGCCGGCCACCCTGCCCCGGCTGGCGCCGTTGCCTCCTGCTCCCGATCGCCCATTGCCCAGCGGCCGCAAGGCGCGCGGCCGCGCGTCCAAGCGCAACGGCATCGATCCGGCGGCGCCGGCCGACGGCGGCGCACGCCAGGATTTCGTCTGGATGGAGCAGGTGGTGGCCGCCAATCTGGCCTATCTCTACCCCGGCGTGGAGATCGTCGAGGCCTATGCCTTTCGGGTCACGCGCGACGCCGACATCGAGATCCAGGAGGACGAGGCCGATGATCTGTTGCGCACCATCGAACGCGGCATTCGCCAGCGGCGCTTCGGGCCGGTGGTGCGGGTGGAGATCGACAAGGCCATGTCGCAGCATATGCGCCGCCTGTTGGCGCAGAACCTGGGCGTCGCGCCCGACGATCTCTACGAGATGAGCGAGCCGCCCGGCATGAGCAGCCTGATCGGCCTGCTGGACATCGACCGCTACGACCTGAAGGATCGTCCCTTCGTGCCGCATCTACCCGCGGTGTTCAGCGGCAAGGAGTCGATCTTCTCGACCATCCGCCGCGGCGACATCTTGCTGCATCACCCCTACGATTCCTTCGCCCCGGTGATCGATTTCATCAAGGCCGCGGCCAACGATCCCCACGTGCTGGCCATCAAGCAAACCCTCTATCGCGTCGGCAGCAACTCGCCGGTGGTGGAGGCGCTGATGCGGGCCCGGGAAAACGGCAAGCAGGTGGCCGTGCTGGTGGAGCTGAAGGCCCGCTTCGACGAGGAGAACAACATCGTTTGGGCCCGGGCGCTGGAGCGGGCGGGGGTGCATGTGGTCTACGGCCTGCTGGGGCTGAAAACGCACTGCAAGCTGGCGCTGGTGGTGCGCCGTGAGCAGGACGGCCTGCGCCGCTACGTGCATCTCAGCACCGGCAACTACAATGTCTCCACCGCGCGCGTCTACACCGATCTGGGCATGTTCAGTTGCCGGCCGGAGCTGGGCGCGGATGTCTCCGATCTGTTCAACTATCTGACCGGCTATTCCCGGCAGCGCCACTATCGTCAACTGCTGGTGGCGCCGGTCAACCTGCGCAGCAGCGTCGCCAACTTGATTCGCCGCGAGATTGCCCACGCCAAGCAAGGCCGGCCGGCGCGGCTGATCTTCAAGATGAATGCGCTGACCGACCCGACTATGGTGCATCTGCTCTATGAGGCCTCCCAGGCGGGCGTGGTCGTCGATCTGCTGGTGCGGGGCATCTGCTGCCTGCGACCTGGCGTGCCCGGCGTCAGCGAGAACATCCGCGTGGCCAGCGTGGTAGGCCGTTTTCTGGAGCATAGCCGCGTTTACTGCTTCGCCAACGGCGGCGCGGAGGAGATCTACCTGGGCAGCGCCGATCTGATGGAGCGCAACCTGGACCGCCGGGTTGAGGTGCTCTTTCCCGTGCTCGATCCGCTGTTGGTCGAGCAGATCAGGGAGGGCATCTTGCAGGTCTACCAGGCCGATAACGTCAAGGCCCGCCTCTTGCAGGCCGACGGCAGCTATCTCTGGCCCGCGCCCAGCGGCGCCGCGCGCGTGGACAGCCAGCACCTGCTGTTGGAACAGCGTGGCTTAGCGTCGCATTGAGGAGTCTGTAGTGACTGAGATCCTTTACCCCACTGATAGCTATCTGCGCGAGTTTCCAGCCCAGATCGCGGCGATCCATCCCGATCAGCCCGCCGTGGCCCTGGATCGCACCGCCTTCTACCCCGGCGGCGGCGGCCAGCCCCACGACACCGGCTGGCTGTTGGTGGATGAGGTCGAGATCCCCGTGCTGAAGGTCCAGCGCGAGGGCGCGCAGATTTGGCACTGGCTGGCGGCCGAGGCGGCGCTGCCCGCGGCCGGGACCGCGGTCGTCGGCCGGCTGGACTGGGAGCGGCGTTACGCGCTGATGCGCACGCACACGGCCATGCACATCCTGTGCGGCGTGGTCTGGCGCGACTACGGCGCGTCGGTGACGGGCGGCAACATGGAGCCGCTGGCGGGACGGATGGACTTCGAGTTCGCCAGCCTGCGCGCTGAGCTGGTGGGCGAGATCGAGGCCCGGTGCAACGCCGAGGTGGCCGCGGCGCGCGCGGTGCGCGTCCAGATTCTGCCGCGCGAGCAGGCCTTCCAGATCCCCGACCTGATCCGCACCAAGATCAACCTGCTGCCCGCGGGGATCAGCGAGGTGCGCACGGTGGAGATCGTCGGCCTGGACCTGCAGGCCGACGGCGGCACGCATGTGGCCAACACGGCCGAGGTGGGCGCGATGCGGGTGTCCGACTACAAGTCCAAGGGCGCGATCAACAAGCGGATCTACATCTGCGTGCAGTGACAAAGACCTCGGAAGCCGTCGCCGAACGCGGCGGCTTCCGAGGTCTGAAAAGGGGGCGACGCTGGACAGCTACCGAACGGTCATCGTATGTCCTTGACAATGCGGCCATCCAGCATCACCAGCGCGATGTTGGCGGTGTTCTCCAGGCTGCGTATGTTGGCCAGCGGATCGGTCTTCGTCACGATCACATCGGCCAGCTTGCCCCGCTCCAGGGTGCCGACCTGATCCTGCCAGCCCAGGCAGGCGGCCGCGGTCTTGGTGGTGGCCACCAGCGCGGCCATGGGGTTCATGCCGATCTGGCACATCAGCCCCAGCTCGCGCAGGTTCGTGCCGTGGGGCATCACCCCCGCGTCGGTGCCCATGGCGATGGTGACGCCGGCCCGGTGGGCGCGCTCGATGCTTTCGCTGTGGATCTCGATGGTCTCCCGCGCCTTGCGCACGCCGTATTCCGGCATGTTGCCCTTGCTCTCGGCCTGTTCCAGCACGGAGAGCGGGGCCAGCAGGGTGGGCACCAGGTAGGTTCCGTGGGCCAGCATCAGCTCGATCGCCTCATCGTCCAGATAGATGCCGTGCTCGATGGAGTGGATGCCGGCCCGCACCGCGTTCTTGATCCCCTCCGCGCCCTGGGCATGGGCCATCACCTTGACCCCGCGGCGAAACGCGCCTTCCTCCACCATTACCCGCAGCTCGGCCTCGCTGAACTGGGTGAACTCCGGGTGATCGGTGGGGCTGAGCACGCCGCCGGTGGCGCAGACCTTGATCACCTCCGCGCCGGCCCGCAGCACCTCGCGCACCTTCTGGCGCACCTCTTCCACCCCGTCGCAGATGTTGACCGGCACGCCGGGATAGGCTGGGAAGACCCGCAGCGTCATGCCCGAAGGCATCCAGCTATCGCCGTGGCCGCCGGTGGTGGAGAGCGCGGTGATGCTGATCTGCATGCGCGGGCCGGTCACCAGCCCGCTGACCTGAGCTTGTTTGAGACCCAGATCCGCGCCGCCCGCATCGCGCACGGTGGTGATCCCTGCATCCAGCGTGCGGCGCATGTGATCCAGCGCCTGGTAGAAGCGCAGCGAGAAGGGGGTGGTCATCAGCCGGGGGATGTCAATCCCCTCCATCATCAGGTGGACGTGGGTGTCGATCAGGCCGGGCAGGATCCAGCCGCCGCCCGCGTCGAGCATGGTCAGCGGCGCGTCGGGCAGGGAGATATCTGCCTTGCGGCCCGCCGCGCGGATGTGGTTGTCCTGCACCAGCACCGCGCCCTCTTTGATGGGCGCGCCGCCGTTGCCGTCGATCAGGGTGCCGTTGTGGATGAGAGAAAAAGGCATGGCTTGTGTTCCAATCGGTGGGGATTTGCTTCGGCGATCACGCCGAAGAACGTCGGGCTCGGTTCCTTCAGAGTCAGGGAGGTAAAGTCTTTTTGAGCCAGTAGTTGGTATGTCCTGGCGGGCAGTCCTCGATCTTTGCCACCACCTCATAGCCGTGGCGCGGATAGAACTTCGGCGCCTGGAAGCTGTAGGTGCTGGTGACGATCAGCGCGCAGCCGCGGCGGCGCGCTTCAGCTTCCACCGCCTCCAGCAGCCGGCCGCCTACTCCCTGGCCGCGCAGGCTGTCGTCTACCCAGAGGAATTCGATCTCAGCCATGCCTGCCCAGGTGTAGCCGCTGATGCCGGCCATGATCTGGCCCGCGTCGTTGCGCACGAAACAGGCCAAGCCGCGCCCGTCGTTGGCCGCGGCGCTGGCATAGTTGTACTCGATGATGCGCTGCTCAAGGAAGTCGATGTCGTGGTGCGACGGATGCTCCTCGACGATCAGGTGGAAGGGATCGGTCATGGGGGTCTATACCTCGGGCTGCCAAAGACGCAGCGCGCGCTATGGCCGTTCGTAGCCCGGCGCGTCCGGCGCCATGCCTGGCGGCGGCAGCTCCGGCCCCACCGCGCGGATGCTGTCCGGGATGATCACATCGGCAGGGTTCATGAAGGGGATCGGATCGGCATAGCCGCCCCAGCCGTCGCCGCGCTTGTTGGGGTGAATGCGCACGCCGAAGTGCAGGTGCGGCCCGCTGCTGTTGCCGGTGTTGTCGCCCGTGCCCAGCGTGTCGCCCCTGGCCACCTTGTCCCCTTCCTTGACGCCCACCTTCTCCATGTGCGCGTAGACCGAGTCGCCCCACAGGTGGCTCAGCTTGACGAAGTTGCCAAAGCCATTGGCCTCATAGCCCACCTGCACCACCTCGCCATCGTCCGTGGCCAGGATCTTGGTGCCGTTGGGCGTGCCGAAGTCGACGCCGTTGTGGCCGCGCAGCGGCACGCCGTCGTACTTGAACTTGCTGTAGAACTCCGGCCGGTCCGCCATCAACTGCGTCACCCGCCACTTGCCCTCGAACGGCTTGCCCAGCTTGATCTTGCCGGCCAGTTGCTGCGGGATCAGAAAGCGCTGCCCCTTGGGCCCGACCTCGGCCACCCAGCCGTCCACGCCCGCGCCGTTCACCGCGCCCGACACCCGCCACCACTGCAAGGCGTCGGCCTGCTTGGGCCCTTCGGTGATCACCACCGGCGCGTTGGCTGGCAGCTTGGCCACGATATCGGCGGCGTTGTCCTTGCCAGTATAGCCGGGCGAGCGGCGCATGTTGAGCAGATCGGTGTAGGCGTTGACCACCACATTGCCCACCTCGAAGGTCTTGGTGGGCAGCGGGCCGCTGGGCGCCGGGGGCGGCGGCGCGCTGGCGGTCAGCAGCGGCGTGCCCTTGGCGCTGGCCTCGGCCGCCCAGCCATCGAAGCTGCGGCCGCTGCTGTCGGTGGTGCGCACCTGCCACCACATCAGATCGTCGGCCGGCTGCGGGCCAGCCAGGATGGTCAGCGCCGCGCCCAGCGGCGCCTCCACCACCACATCGTCCGCGGTCTTGTTGACGTAGCCCGGCGTGCGCCGCAGATTGATGAACGCGGCCGCGTAGACCCGCTGTCCCACCTGGAACTGGCCGCTGGGCGGTGTGACCGGCGGTGTGACCGGCGGCGTCGGCGCCGCGCCCGCCACCAGCAGCGGCTCGCCCGACGCCTTGGTCGCGGCCACCCAGCCATCGAACTGGTTGCCGAACTGGCTGGTGAAGCGCACCTGCCACCAGGTCAGATCGTCCACTGCCTGCGGACCGCCCAGCACGGTCAGCTCCGAGCCAGCCGGGATCTCGTACAGAATGTCGTTGGCTGGCTTGTCCTTGAAGCCAGGCGTGCGGCGCAGGTTGACGATGGAGTTGGTGGTCGCCTTCATCCCCTTGCTCAGCGCAGGCCCGGCCGGCGGCGTCGGGGTGGGCGGCGTTGGCACGGGGACAGGCGTTGGCGTCGGCGGGGGCGTCGTCTGCGGCCCAGTCATCAGCACAGCGCCCTCAGCCGTCTTCTCGGCACCCCAGCCGATGAAGGGATTGCCGAAGCGGCTGACGAAGCGCCCCCGCCACCAGGGCGCGCCGTCGGCCTGCTGCGGCCCTTCCAGCACGATCAGCTCGCTCTGAGCCGGCACGCTGTAG